>NZ_BAAAUD010000044.1:0-45676 GCF_039533765.1 Streptomyces enissocaesilis
GGGCCCGGCACCAGCCAGATCCTCCACGGCCTGGTCGCTGTCAGCCTGCCGGGCCTGCGGACGGTGGAAGTGCTGGTCGCCATTCATACGTAAGCACGTGCCCCGGCCACCCGCCCTCCAACAACCAAAGCAGGAAAACCCGGCTGAATACCCACCCTGCCCTCGTGCAGTCACCCGAAAATCGGAGAACCGGACGCAGGGCAGCTCCCGCATGGTGTGCGCGATGGGCGGTCAACGCCGGCTGCGACGTGGACGGCGCCTTGGCCGTACGCCACCGTGCCCCGAAGTTGCCCGGTGCGGTTGAACCGGGCGACGCGTGCGAACCCACGAATTACGCGGCGCCTGGCGGGCATACCGGTGAGCCGTGCGGTGCACCCCCAGTGCCCAGGGTGAGAACCTCCGCGTCATCTCGGCGTGCCCAAGAAACCGGCCCCGAACTTCGGCTTCCCACCGGACCTGCGCAAGGCGCAGTCGGCGCCGCACCAGGCCCGCGCCCAGTACGAGAAATGCGCCCGGACGCTGCCATGGCCGGCGGAGCCGATACCCGGACAGGAGAGCGAATAAGCAGCCGCACAGGGGCTGCCGCGCCCTCCCGACAGACCCTGCTCAGCATTCAGCGACCCGAAAGTCCCCACCCCAGCCGAAGTCCTCCACTACACCGACCACGCCCTGCGCCATTCAAGCGGCGCCTACCACCTCGTCAACATGCGAGGTTCTCTGGCAGGACTTCACTCCGACGTTGCGGTCGACTGGAGATGCTGGAGCAACGGAGCGTCGAGGGGCTCCTGTGTTTCTGCGATCCATTTAATGAAAGAATTGCCTGCTGCCGAGAATGTATTGAAATGATCCTGGGCCGTGTTCGACAGGTAACGTGCCCGCTCAATTGCTTCCTGGTACTTCATCGCAGGATCGGCCGGATACTCCGAACGGTCCGTCACGCCACCTCGGCGCCTCTCGAGGTCGATTCGGCCGAAGAACACTGCCAAACCTGTGTAGACGTGCATCGCCGTCAGAAGCCGGTCGAGTGGCCAACGCTGCTTCCGATCGCCACTGTGCCATGGAGGAGACACCATGGGGGATGAGAGTGGCCTGAACCCGGCAGCAAACAGGTGTTCTGCGTAGTCGATGTCCATGAGTTTGACATGCATTGATTCATGGAACATGGCCTCGGCTGCCGAAACCGGCGAGGCCAGCACGGTCGGCGAAAGGAAGATCACCCCTGGAAGCCCCGGGACTGTCAATGACTTGTACTGGGAGCCCTCGACCGATGTCGCCACTACCACCGTGGACGTGTGAGAAAGAGCGCTTCTTCCAAGCTCCGGGAGAAGCCTGTCCACTACCTTCGCAGCTTCGGTGATGGTTCCCAAGGCTTCGTCTGTGGGCTGCTCTATGCGCAGCATCGGGAGTCGGCCAAGACATTGCATAACAAATCGGCGTGCCGCAATATTGTCTTCGATGGCGCCGGTCCAGACGTAACCGTGGTGGGGCGCACTGCTGATGCTGACACAGCCTGCCGTTTCGGCAAGTAGTTGCGTATGGCGGTGCCTGGCATGCTCATCGGCCGCAGTTAGAATTTCATTCAGACTCTGCTCATCAATGGCGTCGCGCCCCAGCAGGTACAGGCCGACGCCATCTTCGATGGTCCTTCGTACGAGCGGGTCTCCTAGTACGAGTCTTCTCAGCTCGCCGTTCGCAGTAACCATGCGCTCGAAGAGTGCTCGCGCCCCCGGCGCCGACTTGGCGATCATTGAGAGCAATTCGACGTACCTGCCGAAGACTCGCGTCGAAATGTATTCGTAGCTTCCGAATGGAACGTCTTGAGCGAGAATTCTCTCTGCCTCGACAAACGCTCCTCTGTCAGCTGTCGAATCCATTTTCATCTCCGTCACGGTCGCTGCGTAGAGAAGAGGGCAGAATGCTGCACTCTGTTCCCGGCTCTCCCCTCTGGGGCTCGGGCCGGATTCAGGTGATGGGTCTACGACTTGACGAGCCATCGCTTTTTCGGTAAGACTTCACCACACTGCATAGAGAAGAATACAGATCGTGGCGCGGTCTGGTCCCACTGGTCCCGGTGCTCCGCCTTCTCCGGGTTCGCCGCCTTCTTCTGGCTTTCCAGCTGAGTTGGTTTCGCTGGCAGTGATCCGGTTCATGGTTTCCAGCCCACGGATCACTATCTCGGACAGTGGGCTCTGGACGGGTTCAGACGGTGGGTCTACGCCCTGCTGGGCCAACGCTTCGTTTTGGTGGGTTGTGGTCATTGACGGTTCCCCTTTTCGGGCGGTTCTTGCCTCGTCGCGGATCTCGTCATGAGCTTGCGCCTCGAACGTCCCTCGCTCAGCAGCCGCTTGCTGCGTGATGACGACCGGGACCGGGTGGATCAATGGAACGCTCCCCTTCGTTTCGAAGGCTGTGGAGGCACAGGGTTCCGATATTTTCCCAGTGGGGACAAGAGATCAACCAGTCTCATGGGATCTCCTGTGCGCCGCCGTTCGGAACTGTCCCAGCCGTGTGGAACGCCCCTGTGACGGGTCCGCCTGTTCCCATCACACCTCAAGTCGGTGGTGATCGCATCTGGCCGGCCGCGCTGCAGGCCCGACCAGGCCATCCCGGACAAGGCCTACAGTCCCGTGGTTTCCGTGCCTACCTGCGCCGACGCGGCATCGCGCACCATTGCGGAGAACTTTTCGCTCCTGAGCCGTAACGCTCGCGCCGCACGGTTCACCGGCGTCCGGACACCGGGAAGAGAAGCAGCCGTCCCCGCGCCAGCGGACGCTCTGCGTCAACTCGTCGTACGTCCCGCCGGGCGGCCCCACGGATCCACCTGCCTCACGAGACATGCCGCGATCTGGAGAACCCCAGCTGCACCGAAGCCCAACGCACCGAAACCAGGCAGCTGCACGCCCTGCTGCTGGAGCTGAGCACCGTTGTCTCCACGCACTCCTCCTGGGACACGGTGCACAAGGACAAGGCGGTGAAGGCGCGGAGGACGCCGGGGCACGCCCACGAAACCCCCGACACCCCCGAGACCGCGTCCCAACCGGCGCCAGGCCCCCGCTGGGCAGGTGCCGCGCCTGAGCCGGTCACCGACCTGGTCGGCTCACTCGGGGATGGCGTGAGGGATGCCGCACCGCCTGAGCCAGGTGCGGCTTGGCTTCGTTGTTCGCGACACCTGCCGATCCTTCTTGACCTGAAGCCTGGTTGAGGTCTTAACGTCACGGCATGTTGATCAGCGCCTGATGACAGGAGAAGACCTCATGATCCTCGTGACCGGAGCCACCGGAAATATAGGAAGTGCTCTCTTGCAAGAGCTCCGGGCGTTCGGCGCCGGACCGCTGAGGGGGCTCACCCGTGACATCGCACGGGCCGCGTTCCCGGAAGGGGTCGAAGCCGTCGCGGGTGACTTCGCTGAGACAGCCACATTGAAGCCCGCACTGGAGGGGGTCCGATCGCTGTTTCTCGTGTCACGCATGGGGTCGGACGCCGAGATCATCGAGGCGGCCCAGCGGACAGGCGTGGAACACGTAGTGCTGGTCTCGTCCATTACCGTCCAGACCCATCCGCACCTGGGTCCCGCCCGCGAGAACCTGGCTGTCGAGCAGCTGCTCAAGGACAGCGGTATGACGTGGACGATCCTGCGGCCGACGCAGTTCGCCTCGAATGCCCTGTGGTGGGCGGCAACGATCCGCGAGCACGAAACGGTCCGCGTGCCCTATGCGGACATCGGTCTCCCCACGATCCACCCTGCGGACATCGCATCGGTGGCTCGAGTGGCACTGACCGACTCCGGTCACCAAGAACGGACGTACGCGCTGACTGGTCCAAGGAGGGTCACGGCCCGGCAGCAGGTCGGGGCCATCGGGACAGCACTGGGGCGGAAAGTGCCGTTCGCCGAGATCAGCCGACAGGAAGCCCATCGTCCGATGGCTGTCTTCCTGGGCGACGAAGCCGCTGACGCGGTGCTGGACCTGACGGGTGGCGACGTCAACGACGAGCTGCTCATGGTGCGTGACACGGTTTCCCAGGTCACCGGTGCACCGGCCAGGACATTTCAGCAATGGGCGTCGGAGAATGCCACCGCCTTCCGCTGAGCTGCCCGATCCTGAGCACGTTCATCGCGCCCGACGGCAGGACGTCGGGGCGGACAGTGGAGCGATGACAGAGGCCACGGCTGCGGTGTCAGTCCGCTGAAGTATCCTTCCCGCCACCGCACACCGACTGGGAGGACCAAGAGAATTGACCGGCCTGTCTGCTTTCCCACTGCCCTTTCATGCTTCCCGTTCCATATCGTTCGCGACACCCCGAACGCTGCGGGAACTTCAGATGATGCAGTGCAGCTCACACATCCGGGCGAAGCCGGGGTGGTTCGACAAGATGAACGATGCCGACATCGTCGCCAGGTGGACGCAGGAAGCGGTCGCCCAGGGCCTCACTGAAGCGCAGGTTCGTTACGTGCTTGCCGAACTCCTGCATTACGCCGCGCTGAGGGACGGACGAACCGGCGTCGAGGTGTCCGCCGTCGACGGGGTGTGGCAGTCGGACACACTGGTCGACGACAAGCTCAGATCCCGGCTGCGCGAGGCGGTTCGGGTTCTGGAACAGGTCCCCGAAGCAGAGCAGGACTGGCATCCCGGATCCGACGGCCAGGTACTGGATCTGGTTCATCCCTCACTGTTCTGCCTGGTGAGAGAGGTGAGCAGTGCGCCCGAGAGGGCTTGGCAGAACCCGACGGACCGTTACTCGAGGTACGAGTTCTCGGAGAAATTCCAGTGGCTGCCCACGGACGTCGATGTCAGTGACGACGGCGATGTCACCTTCCGTTCGTACGTCAACAACGTCCACCCCGGGACTCATCGCGAGCTGGCCTCCGTCCTGCCGGACCTGTTCGCCCGCTTGCGCCCGTTGTTCGAGAACGTGCTCACCGATCTGCGCCATCCGCGGCCCCTGCGGATCGAGGCCGATCCTTTCGGCTGGTACGACTCGGAGCCGGTGCGTCCGGACAAATCCTCCTACAGTGATGACGGGGCCTACGCAGAAGCTTTCCGCGCATGGGGAGAGGCCCAGGACGACTGGTGGGAAAACCGCCGTCCGGTCATCCCGGACGCCCCGGCCTTCACCCCGCCCGAGTTGCCCGATGAATCCGCCCGAGTCGACCTGCGCGGCCGCCGTCTCCAGGTCATCGTCAAGCTCGCCAGCATTCATCTCACCCCGGACAAGCCCGAGTACCCCGGCGGTTCCTGGCATGTCGAGGGGATGTTGAACGAGCGGATTGTTTCGACCGGCATTTACTACTGGGACAGCGAGAACATCACCGAAAGCCGGCTGAGTTTCCGGGCGGCACTCGACGATCCGTACTACGAACAGAACGACGACAACGGCCTGCGTGAGATCTACGGCCTGGAGGACGAAGACGCACTGAGCCAGGTGCTGGGATCGACATCGACCCCAGAGGGCCGCTGCCTGGCGTTCCCGAACGTCCTGCAACACCGCGTCGGCTCATTCCGCCTCACGGACCCCACCCGCCCGGGATATCGCAAAATTCTCGCGTTCTTCCTGGTCGACCCGTCGGAAAACATCGTCTCGACATCCGATGTGCCACCGCAACAACCATGGTCCGTCACCTCGACCATGACGCTTGAACAGGCCAGGAACTACCGCGAACAACTCATGCAGGAGCGCAAGTTCTTCGTCGACGAACACAACGAGCAGCTCTATGAAAGGGAATTCTCCCTCTGCGAGCACTGAATCTCTTCCATCCTGATTACGTGCAGGTCAGGCGGGTGTGAACGGCCTGGACGACAGTGGCGATGCGGCGGGTGGAGCATCTGGTCCGCCGGAGCAGTCGCCAGGTTTTCAGCTGTACGAAGGCACGTTCTCCAGGAGCTCGCAGCCGGGCGTGATCAGGGTTGAACTCCTGTTACTGCTGGGGCTGTTCACGGTGGTGGTAGTAGTGGGGCACCAATGGTGGCGCCGGTTCCCTTTCCGCCAAGGTGATCGGAGTTCGTGCCTTCGAGCGTAGATGAGCCGGGAGACATGCTCGACGAGCTCGTACGGGACGTCGAGCATGGAAGGATACGGGACCGACAGGGCCCCTCGGTCACCGGTGCGATGGGTGAGGTCAGCTCGCCCCGGAGCGGGCGCCGGCGAGGGCGCCGGCGGCTTCGGGCTCTGTGACGGCGGGCCGGGCATCGGCGTCGGGGCTCTGTCCGACCGCCTGCGGCCGGGCGCGCCGGGCCACAGGCGGGCTGCTGCGCCGCACCCGTCGCGGCCTGCCCGTCACGGACCCCGGGCGGACCTGGAGCCGGTGTACGAAACGGTGGCGAACTCCCGAAATGGTGGGGCCTGTTGACGACCCGTTCACCACAGCGCCGACGTCAGGGGATCATTACACAGTGGTTCTCGATGACCCTGCCGCTGCGGTCCAGCCCTCCGCAGACCGCCAACCGCGGGTACGCCCTGATCTCCCGGTTGACGACGAACCGCCACCGCGTCACGCCCGCCTTGCTCGCCCGGTAGTCGCCCACGAAGGCGCGCAGCGTCCCGGGAAGGCCGTCCCGGGTCGTGACCGTGATGTCCTGGACGTAGTCGCGCCCTTGATGGGCGGTGGCCACGCAGATGTAGGTGCCGCACGTGGACTTGACCTCGGCGCTCGCCGGTGGTGCGGTCGCCAGCCCCAGAGCGCTGGCTGCGGCGAGAGCGGCCGTGATCGCCGCCACCCGCCGCCCTGTCGTGGTCACCGGCCGGATCGTCTCCTGGCGCACGTACTTCACAGGGCCCCCTTGAGTTGCTGCGTCGGCTGACTGCTCAGCGTTCTCCACTGTCGCGGGCCGAGCCCGAAGCCGCAATGACAGAAAGGGGGCGCTCTGGTGGGTACCGGGGGCGCGCGGGCGTGGGAAACCTCATTCGACCGCGCTCCGTCATCTCACGGTGCATGCTCTCGGCCGGCCGGGCCGGCCCCGGGGCTGTGGCAGTGGAACCAGACGGTGGGACGTTCACTCTCCACGCTTTGAACTTCGCTGAGCACACGCATGACACTCCAGGCCCGGCCCCTGTCGGTGGCGGCCGGCTCGGTCCAGTTCCAACCTCGGGCTTTCACGTGGACCGGCGTCCGATACGCGAAGTGGTCCACACCGTTGACGTGAGGGATGCGGCCGCTGTCGAAGCTGCGCTGGAGGGTGCGGATGCCGGTGCCCCACCTGGGCGGGCCGCCGGGCGAGGCGCCGCTGGTGGACCTTCTGGACGTCAATGTGCTGGGCACTCACCACGTCCTGGAGGCCGCCCGGCGCGCCACGGTCCCACGGACCGTGCCCCGCGTGACCGGGTTCCATCCCACGGCCCATCGCACCGGCCCGTAGGAACCGGTGCGTCCCGACGGCCTGTACGGGATGAGCAAGTCCGTCATCGAGGCCCTGGGACAGCTCTGTGCCGACAAGTTCAACATTTCCGTGATCTGCCTGCGTATCGGTCGGTGCCCGTGCTGCCTTCGAGGCCGGTTCGCCGTTTCCCTGGCGGACGAAGAGAAGCAGCGTCCGGGGTGGAGTGCTTGGTCCCGACAGACCGGAAGCACGGCTTCGAGTCGTCGGAGGAGAAGACAGCCCTGCCGGCCCTGGACTTCATGACGGTGATCGAGGTGCTCCCGCAGGACGGATCGGCGAGGTGGACGCGGTGAAGTTCGCCGCGTCCCGCGAGGCGGTGGTCGCCTGCGGCTGTCGCCATTCGGTGCATACACGCGCCGTCCCGGTGCTCACGGGACCGGCCGGAGCGCTGAACGCGGCCTGGTTGGTGTCGGGGGTGACGGCCCTGGGTGCCGGGATGGAGCCAAAGGTGATCCCGGCGGTCGTCATCGGCGGCAGGCTGCTCACGGACGGACTCGGCTCCGTCAGCGGGTCGCTGGTGGGGGTGCTGTTGCTGAAGGTCGTCCAGAACGTCATCCACCAGACCGGTTCCTTCGACCCGGCGTACCCACAGGTCGTCAGCGGCACGTTCCTGGCGTTCGTCGCCATCGCCCAGACCTGGCCGGGCGATGGCGACGAGTGCTGTAGCCGCTGTCCCGACCGTGTCGTGCGGCGCCCCGTCCGGCGCCCTTCAGTGGTACGGGCGGGGCTGCGGGACAGTCGGGAAAAGGCGTGCGTGGGGGCTGGACAGGCCACCACAAGCCTGTTGTCATGGCTCTGGCAACAGATTTCCAACGTTGCAAGTCCGGTGGACGGCGCCATCGGTCTCGCACAGCGGCAGGCCGTCCCGCCCGTCGGCGAACGAGCCCCGACCGCTCGCACCGTGGCCCTTTGTATGCGCGTCCGCACACGTCCACTCCGACCCACGGAGAGCCGTATGTCCCTGAGCCGCCGCCGTTTCGCCGCCCTGGCGTCCCTGGCGATCGCCGGTGTCACCGGCGGCGCCCCCGCCCTGGCCGCCGTGTCCTCCCCCGGCCCTTCGCCGGCCCGCGTTCTTCCGACGCCGGGCGGCCTCTACAGCCCCAACGCCGCTCCCCTGCACCCGACCGCGCTGCTGAGACTTCCGGTCACGGCCGTCCGGCCGCGTGGCTGGCTCGACGGGCAGCTGCGCCTCCAGCTCGCCGGGCTGTGCGGCCGGTACGACGAGATCTCCCACTTCCTCGACTTTGCCACGTCCGGCTGGGTCCACCCCGAGCGCGGCGCGTGGGAGGAACTCCCGTACTGGCTGCGCGGCTATGTCGACCTCGCGATCGTCACCCGTGACGCGGACGCGCTCGCCACCGCGCGCCGCTGGTTCGACGCCATCCTCGCCACCCAGCAGTCCGACGGTTTCTTCGGCCCCCGCTCGCTGCGCACCTCGCTCGGCGGCGGCCCCGACTTCTGGCCCTACCTGCCACTGTTGCAGGCGCTGCGCTCCTGGCAGGAGTACACCGGGGACAGCCGGATCATCCCGTTCCTCACCCACTTCTTACGCTATATGAACACCCAGGGCCCGTCGGCGTTCAACCAGAGCTGGGTCTCGCTGCGCTGGGGGGACGGTCTGGACACCGCCGTCTGGCTCTACAACCGCACCCGCCACTCCTTCCTCCTCGACCTCATCGACAAGATCCACGCCCATGGCGCCGACTGGACGGGAGCGCTGCCCGACCCGCACAACGTCAACATCGCGCAGGGCTTCCGGGAGCCTGCCCAGTTCGCGCTGCGCTCCGGCGCACCGGCCGACACGCAGGCGGCGTACACGACGTACGACGGGGTGATGCGGACCTACGGCCAGTTCCCCGGCGGCGGCTTCGCCGGGGACGAGAACATCCGCACCGGGTACCGCGATCCCCGCCAGGGTTTCGAGACGTGCGGAGTCGTGGAGTTCATGGCCAGCCACGAGCTGCTCACCCGGCTGACGGGCGACCCGGTGTGGGCCGACCGCTGCGAGGAGCTGGCGTTCAACTCGTTGCCGCCGTCGCTCGACCCCGAGGGCAAGGCGGTCCACTACATCACCAGCGCGAACAGCGTCGACCTGGACAACGTGCCGAAGACCCTCGGCCAGTTCCAGAACGGCTTCGCGATGCAGTCCTACCGGCCCGGTGTCGACCAGTACCGCTGCTGCCCGCACAACTACGGCATGGGCTGGCCCTGGTTCACCCAGGAGCTGTGGGCCGCCACCCCGGGCCGGGGCCTGTGCGCGGCGATGTACGCGCCGTGCACGGTCACCGCACGCGTCGCCGACGGGGTGGAGGTCACGGTCCGGGAGGACACCGACTACCCCTTCGGGGACACGGTCGCCTTCACGGTGTCCACGCCCCGGAACGTGGCCTTCCCCCTGGTGCTGCGGGTCCCGGGCTGGTGCCGCGCCCCGGTGGTGGCGGTCAACGGGCAGCGAGTGGACGCACCGGGCGGTCCGGCGTTCACCACCGTCAGCCGTACCTGGTCGAACGGCGACACCGTCACCCTGCGGCTGCCGCAGCACCTCGCGGTGCGCACCTGGCCGGGCAACGGCGGTTCCGTCACCGTCGACCGGGGGCCGTTGAGCTACTCGCTGCGGATCGGCGAGCAGTACGTCCGTACGGGCGGCTCGGACACGTTCCCCGAGTACGACGTCCACGCCACCACGCCGTGGAACTACGGCCTCGCCGTGGACCCGGCCGACCTGACGGCCGGGCTGTCCTTCTCGGCTGCCGGCGGCATGCTGCCCGCCAACCCGTTCACGCTCGCGACCACTCCGTACCGGATCACCGCCCCGGCGCGCCGCATCGCCGAGTGGACCGCCGACAGCCAGCATGTCGTCATGCCGCTCCAGCGGAGCCCCGCTCTCAGCACGGCCCCGGTGGAGGCGGTCACCCTGGTGCCGCTGGGCGCGGCCCGGTTGCGGATCTCCGCGTTCCCCCTGGCATCACCCACGGGGGCGCCCTGGACGGCGGGGGGAGCGGCCTTCCGTATCGCCAACCGCGACAGCGGCAAGGTGCTCGGCGTCCATCTGATGTCGAAGGACGACAGCGCCCAGGTGGTGCAGTTCGCCGACAACGGCACGGCCGACCACCTGTGGCGGCTCGTCGACAACGGCGACGGCTGGTACCGCGTCCGCAACGAGCACTCCGGCAAGGTGCTGGGCGTGGACGGCATGTCGAAGGACGACGACGCCCGGGTCGTGCAGTACGCCGACAGCGGCACCCCCGACCACCAGTGGCAACTCGTCGACAACGGCGACGGTTTCTTCCGGGTCCGCAACCGCAACAGCGGCAAGGCCCTGGCCGTCCTGGGCGGCTCGGCGGCGGACAGCGCGCCCGTCGTGCAGTACGCGGACAACGGCGCCGGCGGCCATCTGTGGCGGCTGCTGCCGGACGGTGCGGTGCGGCTGGAGAACCGGCACTCCGGCAAGGTGCTGGCGGTGAGCGGCATGTCGAAGGAGGACAGCGCGCGGGTGGTGCAGTTCGCCGACAACGGCACGGCCGACCACCTGTGGACGTTCCGGCCCGACGCCGACGGCTGGTACCGCGTCCGCAACGAGCACTCCGGCAAGGTGCTGGGCGTGCACCTGATGTCCCGGGAGGACAGCGCACCCGTCGTGCAGTACGCCGACAGCGGCACCCCCGACCACCAGTGGCGGCTGGTGCACGACGGCGGGGGCTTCTTCCGGCTGCGCAACCGCCACAGCGGCAAGGTGCTCGGCGTCCACCTGATGTCGAAGGACGACAGCGCACCCGTCGTCCAGTACGCGGACAACGGCACCCCCGACCATCTCTGGCGCTTCCGCTGACCTGGGCCCGGCCACGCACACGAGCCGGACCCATGCGAACCGACCGCCGTCCCCCCGTGGACGGCGGGACCATCCGCACGCCTACCAAGGAGCACTGATGCGCTCTTCGCCCTCCCCCTGGACGGGACGACGACGGCACGGCCTCGTAGCACTGCTGACCACCTGCGCGCTGCTGTGCGCCGGCCTGTTCACCACCACGGGCGTCGCCGGTGCCCGTGAGGCCGCGTGGACACCGAAGCCCTCCCCCATGACCACCCCGTGGACGAACCAGGTCCCCGTCGACAACCCGCTGCCGGAGTATCCGCGCCCACAGCTGACCCGCTCCGACTGGGTGAACCTCAACGGCGTCTGGGACTTCGCCGTGACCGCGGCCGACGCCGGGCAGCCCGGGTCGTTCCCCGACCAGATCCGGGTCCCGTTCGTCGCGGAGTCGGCGCTCTCCGGCATCCAGCGCAAGATCACTCAGAACGACAAGCTCTGGTACAAGCGGACGTTCACCGTCCCCTCCGCCTGGAACGGCCGCCGCGTCCAGCTCAACTTCGGCGCCAGCGACTGGCGTACGACGGTGTGGGTCAACGGGCAGCAGGCCGGTGCCGTCCACAGCGGCGGGTACGACGCGTTCACGTACGACATCACGCCGCTGCTGAACGGTGGCGGCACCAACACCATCGTCGTCTCGGTATGGGACCCGTCCGAAACCGGCAGTCAGGCCGTCGGCAAGCAGCGTATCCGGGACGTGGCTCCGCACCCGGGCGGTGGCATCTTCTACACCGCCGCCTCGGGTATCTGGCAGACCGTGTGGCTGGAGCCCACAGCGCCGGCCCACATCACCCGCCTCGACATGGTGCCCAACCTCACGAACAACAGCCTGAAGGTGACCGTGCGGGGCGCCGGCACCAGCGGCCACAGCGCCCGGGTGACGGTCTCCACCGGCGGCACCACCGTGGGCAGCGCGACCGGTCCCGTGGGCGGCGAATTCTCGGTGCCGATACCGAACCCGCGCCTGTGGTCCCCGGAGGACCCCTTCCTGTACGACGTGAGGGCCGAGTTGGTTTCCGGCACGGCGGTGGCCGACTCGGTCGGCAGCTACACCGGAATGCGTTCCGTTTCCGTCGCCAAGGTCGACGGTGTGATGCGCACCCTCCTCAACGGAAGGTTCGTCTTCCAGACCGGCACCCTCGACCAGGGTTACTGGCCGGACGGCATCTACACCGCACCGAGCGACGCCGCCCTCAAGTACGACCTGCAAAAGCACAAGGACCTCGGCTTCAACATGGTCCGCAAGCACATCAAGGTCGAGCCGCAGCGCTGGTTCTACTGGGCCGACAGGCTCGGCCTGCTGGTGTGGCAGGACATGCCGTCGATGGATCTGCGCACACCGGACGCGGCCGCCCGCGTGCAGTGGGAGGCGGAGTACGACCGCATCATCGATCAGCACCGCAGCTCCCCGTCCGTGGTGATGTGGGTCAATCAGAACGAGGGCTGGGGCCAGTACGACCAGGCCCGGATCGCCGATGAGGTCAAGGCGTACGACTCCTCCCGCCTCGTCAACAACATGAGCGGCGTCAACTGCTGCGGCTCGGTCGACGGCGGGAACGGCGACGTGATCGACAACCACATCTACGTGGGGCCCGGGGTCACCACGCCGACCGCCACCCGCGCCGCGGTCCTCGGCGAATTCGGTGGACTGGGCTTCAAGGTGCCGGGGCACGAGTGGTACCCGGGCGGCGGCTTCAGCTACGAGGACCAGCCGAGCATCGCCGCCCTCAACAACAGGTTCGTCGGACTGATCGACTCCATCCGTGAGCTTCAGATGCCCGCCGGCCTGTCCGCCTCCGTCTACACCGAGATCACCGACGTCGAGAACGAGGCCAATGGCCTGCTCACGTACGACCGTCAGGTTGTCAAGGTCGATCAGGCCCGGGTGAAGGCGGCCAACCAGGCGCTGATCGAGGCGTCCCGCAATCCGGCTCCGCCCGTCACCCTGCCCGTCAACCAGTACAAGTCCCTGCGGGTGACCACACCGGGCCACACCAACAAGTACCTGCGTCACAAGGACGGCTCGGCCTTCACCGAGGTCGTCGACGCCAACAGCACCAGCCTGCTGAAGAACGACGCCACCTGGAAGATCGTCCCGGGTCTCGCCGACACCAGGTGCTACTCCTTCGAGTCGCGCAACTTCCCCGGTCAGTACCTGCGCCACCGCGACTTCCGGGTCCACAAGGAAGGCGGGGACGGCTCGGCGCTCTTCAAGGCCGACGCCACCTGGTGCGCCGTCCGGGGAAGTGGCGGCGTACGGCTGTCCGCGTACAACTTTCCCGGCCAGTATCTGCGGCACTACCAGTCCGAGCTGTGGCTGGCCACCCCCGGCGGTTCGCACGCCTGGGACAACCCGAACACCTTCGCGGAGGACACCACGTGGTCCGTCGAGAACCCATGGGCCCCGTAACGAGGACGGCCTGAAGGCATGACGGGACGAGGGGGTGGCAACCGCCGGCCATCCCCTCGTCCCCTCTCGCCAGGCCCGGAAGGAATCGGACCTGACGGATGCGTTCTCGGGCATCGGCCGGTCTGCAAGCGCATCCTCCCGGTGGAGATCAGCACCAGGATCAAGATCCGTCCCGAACTCAAGCGCTCCGTCCGCAACGCGGCCAGCGGCTGACGCTCTCCACTCGGCTCCAGCCCGTCGGCGTCCGGCCCGAACTCCTCGCCGGCCCGCTCACCGGAGTCAACGGCCTCCTCTGACATGGACGCCATGTTCTCCGCCGCGCTCGTCGTCGCCGCCGGACTCGACCGCACCTGCATCCCGGTCTGAGCCTCTGCCGGATCGTCCGCGACCTACAAAGCCCATCCTCACCACCTGGAACGGCACCTGCCCCACCTGTCACCGCGGCACACCCACACAAACCCGGCCTGACCCAGCCCTACTGGCACCACGTGGTGGTACCTGTCGGCGGCGAACCACCACCGTGCCTCGGCGAACAGCGCCTGCCGCGCGGCCACCCGCTGCTGTGCCGACGCGTGCTTCTTCATCGGCAGCCGGCGAGGGAGCGGGGGCGCGGCGGAGCGTCCGCATGAACGCGCCCGTCCGAGCGCCGGCGGGACTTCGGTGGGACGGCACCACGGCGGCCGGCAGTGTTGCGCCCACCGGGTTGAGGGCGATCAGGGGCGGGGATGCCTCCAGCCACACGGAACGCAGGCGGGATCAGGATTCCATCCGGGCTCGGGCCGCTCTGGTCGTCCGCCGCTTGACAGCACGCCGCTCATCTTCGCTCAGGCCGCCGCATACGCCCATGTCCTGGCCCCCTTCAAGGGCCCATTTCAGGCAGTCGCCCAGAACCGGGCAACGGCGGCATACTGCCTTCGCCTCCTCGGTTTGGAGCAAGGCCGGGCCACCGGTGCCGATGGGGAAAAACAGGTCCGGGTCTTCCCGTCGACAGGCAGCTTTGTGACGCCAGTCCATCGTCGTGCCTCCAATCTCGTCGCCGGATGCTTCTCCACTCGACTGACCGGTATCGGCAGCTGTATGCAGCAGAGCGGGTAATCGCTCGCCTATTTCTGGACCGACCGAGCGCGGCTTCCGTTCAGCGCACACGTTGGGGGTGGACGAGCGGCATATTCAGACATCGACGTGTTCTTCCCGCCGCCCCCAGTCGCAGATGTCACCCGCTGGTCAGCACCCAGCTGTTCGTGGGCGACCGCCGGGACGACGGGGTCGAGCTGGACTGTGACCACACTGGAGACTTCGTCCATTCCGCTCGGAAGCCAGGCAGCTCCCTGGCCCACACCGGTGCCGAGTTCGAGCATCCGGCCGCCGGGCTGAGCGGCCGCCGGCACGGCCGACAGGCCGCCAGTGCGTTCCTCCCAGGACATGAGGAAACCCGCCTCACACGCTGCGGCGCGCAACCTGCTCAAGGTGGCCGGGAAATGACTCGGCGTGTCGTCCATACAGGAGTGCTGTGAGTGTCATGTCTTCGGACGCAACCGCGATTTCCTTCTGACGGTGATCACTTCTCGGGCCCCCCGTGGTCTGCGGACAAGCTCTGTGCGAGAGCGGCGCCGAACTCCTCTTCGACGGGCCGGGGGCGGGGCGGTCGAAGTTTCCAGGACGCGGCCGACGGGAGCACACCGTGGCCGCCCGCCTCAGCGGGACGGACTCCGGCGGCTTCGTCCTGCCCGCCTCCGCTGCCGTGTCCTCGCGCCCCGACGGGGCCTGACGGGCCCTGGCGGAGTCGTTTCACCGCAGAGGAGGCATGACGGAACACGTGTGGCCCGATGCTGTCTCTCCGGGGTGGCCGGCTCGCCGGTGCCAGGGTGCGGGGCTAGGACTCCGATCCGGTCCCGGGCCGCTCGCCGAACGCGGAGAACGTCCTCCTCTCCCAGCTCTCCAGCTGTGGGGAGCCCCCGCCGGTGAAGTCCAGAGCCTGCCTCGCCCGTAACTGCGTCTGCTCGGCCGCCTCACGCGAGGCGGCCAGGACGTCCCCGAACTCCTTCACCAGGTTCTGGTAGATCGGCGGGTCCTCAACTATCCCGAAAGTGTTCATGGTTCAGATCCTCTCCCACCCGCCCACGATCTGTCAGCAGGAGTTTGTGTCCGCGACCTGATGACCACACCGGCCCGGCGTGTTCAGGACGAGGCGGGAAACAGCTTCACGAGCTGTTCACGCTGGCGGGGCCCGAGTCCTGCGACACGGCGCCCCTCGGGTATGTCCAGTTCCTCCAGGAGCTGTCCGGCCCGGACGGCACCGATACCCGGAAGACTCTTCAGCAGCCTCTTCACCGGTGTCCGGGTGGCTACCGTGTCCTCACGGGCCAGCACGTCCTCCAAGGAGACCTTCCGGTCCTTGAGTCCAGCCATGAGGGCAGAGCGCTCCTTGCGGACCGCGGCCGCCTTCTCCAGAGCCTCGGCTCGCTGGGCTGGGGACAGTTCAGGCAGAACCATGAGCAACGCACCTCTCGTGTCACCGCGCACGGATCATCCGTACACGACCTACCCACTACCCCCACATCGCCTCTCGATCCGCTCCGCAGGAGATCTGCCGGCTCCCGGTGGCCGACCGTTGCGTTGCCGGCCACCGGTGGCCGGCGCCTCCCGCGCATCCCCGCCCACACGGGCCCGTACCGGTCCGTCAGGCTGCGGCGGTGGTACGGGCCCGTAGGGTCAGCTCTTCTTGAAGACGGTCACCGCCAGGCTTCCGGCGGCGCTGCCCGTGGCGCTGACCGCTCCGGTGCTGTCGAGCACCTTGGTCCAGGAGCCGGCCGGCAGGCTCACGTCATACGTGGAGCCGGTGGGGTTGTAGACCACGACGGTGTCGTGGTCGGTGGGCGCGCTCTCCCTGGAGCTCAGCGTGGAGATGACGACCTGGCCGTCGGTCCGGGTGACGGCTTGCGCCTTCACCGCGTCCCAGGAGGGCAGCCGCAGGGCGGGGGTGGACTTGCGCAGGGCGATGGCGTCCTTGTAGTAGCGGAAGGTCGCGGCGTGGGTGGTCTTCTCGCCCCACTGGATGGCGTTGACACTGTCAGGCGCTTCGTAGGAGTTCTTGGCCGTCTCGTAGTCGCCGCCGACGACCTTGGAGTGGAGGAACTCGTCTCCTTCGTGGATGAACGGGATGCCTTGGGAGGTCAGCACCATGCCGACGCCGAAGCGGTCCATCTGGCCGGCTCGGCCCGAGGGCCCTCCACTCACTCCGGAGTAGGTGATCTTGTCCCAGAGGTTGAGGTCGTCGTGGGCGGAGACGTAGTTGATGGTCTGCTCGGGGTCGTAGGCAAAAGCCGGATTCCAGGGGTCGGAGAGCGGGGCGGTGCTCTTCACCGCGAGGGGGGAGCCGCGCATGCCGGTCGCGACGGCCGCGGCGTTGGAGGCCGAGCCGCCCATGTAGCCGAGGTTCCGGTCGCGGGTACCGCCCTTGATGGCGTCGCGGTAGGCGCCGTTGAAGACGCCGACGTGTCCGCCGGCCAGGGTGGGGGTGGTGCCGTAGCGCACCTTCTGGGGCTCGAGCGGGTCGCTCACTCCGCCGCTCCACGGTTCGCCGTGGATCTGGAGCATGCGGTCGGGGAAGGCGGCGTTGAGGTGCCTGGCCCAGTCGTCGACGTTCTTGTGGTGGTGGATGCCCAGCAGATCGAAACGGAAGCCGTCGATGTTGTAGTCCCTGACCCAGGACTCCAGGCTGTCCCTGATCATCCGGCTGACCATGGGGTTGCCGTCGTCGATGGAGTTGCCCGTGGCCGAGAGGTCGTTCTGGGTGTAGTACTTGCCGGTGATCCCTTGCAGCGCGTCCTTGCTGTACGTGTGGTTGTAGACGACGTCCATGAGGACGCGGATGCCGTTCTTGTGGAACTCGTTCACCATGTCCTTGAACTCACGAACCCGGTCCTCGGGTGCGGTGAACTGGGAGAACTGCTCTTCGGGAACGTTGTAGTTGACCGGGTCGTAGCCCCAGTTGGGCACCTTGCTGTTGAAGTCGAACGACGGCAGGAGCTGGACGTGGGTGACGCCGAGTTCCTTCAGGTGGTCGATGCCGGTCTTGGCACCGTTGTGCGTGGTGCCGCCCTGGACGAGGCCGAGGAACTTGCCGCGCTTGGCGCTGTCCACGCCGGAGCTGGCGTCGATGGTGAAGTTGCGGACGCTCATCTCGTAGACGACGGCGTCCTCGCGCCTGACCGCCGGCGGGGTGGGCGCCCAGGTCCCGCCGGTGGGCCGTACCGCGGCGGTGTCGAGAACGACGCCCTCGGTGGTGCCCGGCCTCACCATGCGGGCGTAGGGGTCGCGGACGGTGTTGCTGCCGACACGGAACTGGTACGCCTGGTTCTTCCAGTCGCCGCTCACCACGGCTTCGTACACGTCGGTGTATCCGGCCAGTGCCACGGGCTTGAGGGAGTGGCTCTGGCCACCGACCGTCACGCTCACCGCGGAGCTGTCGGGGGACCAGATGCGGAAGGTCGTCCTGGCCGGGGTGTAGGTGGCGCCGAGGGTGCCGGCGGCGGGCTCGGACCCGCCGCCCCCCGAGGACCCGGTCTGGACCGTCAGCACGTGTGAGCTGCTGTTGTAGCGGAACTCCGTGGTCGAGCCGGACTGGGGGACGGTAAAGCTGATGTCGGCGCCGCCCGGGCTGCCGCCCTGCCCGTAGCTTTCGGCCCAGGACTGGCCGATGGCGGCTTTGACCTTGTGGGTTCCGGCCGGGATGGCGGTCGTGGACCAGGTGTAGGTGCCGTCGCCGTCGATGTCCTTGAGCCAGGAGGTGAGGCAGTCGGGGGCCCAGTCGGCGGCGCAGCCCAGCTCGGACTGGAAGGAGCCTCCGGCGGTGACGATCTTGTGGTTGATGTCGTCGGTGATCCAGTGGGTGACCGGGTCGTAGACGAAG
The DNA here is from genome assembly GCF_039533765.1 of Streptomyces enissocaesilis. NCBI lineage: Bacteria > Bacillati > Actinomycetota > Actinomycetes > Kitasatosporales > Streptomycetaceae > Streptomyces > Streptomyces enissocaesilis. The sequence goes on from NZ_BAAAUD010000044.1 coordinate 18,564, forward strand.
GTGACCTTCCTGCCGCCGGCGGGGACGGTCAGAGGGATGTCGGCGCCGGCGGGCTGGGCCTTGGCTCCGTAGTTCTCGTTCCAGCTCTTGTTGATCGCGGCCTTGTAGGCGTAGGAGCCGGCCGGGAGGGTCAGGGTCTTCGACCAGGCCCCGGACCCGTCGGTGCGTGCGGTGAGCTGGGCCTGGTCGCAGTCGGTGGCCCAGTCGCCCGGGCAGCCGATCTCGCTGTTGAAGGTGCCGGGGACGGACACGGCGGTCGGGGCGACCGCCTGGGCGGGGGTGTGGAGAGCCGGGACGAGCGTGAGCCCGAGGGCGCCGGCCGCGACGGCGGCGGAGAGGGTCGTGGCTCTGCGGCGCCGGAGGGGTGGTGGGGTGCCGTGCATGGAGGTGCCTCCTCAAGGGGGTTCCGCTCCCCGCCGCCCGTAATCGGGGGCGCGGGTGGCGGGGAGCGGGAAGGCGGCGCCGACTGGTGCCGGCGCGGCTGCGGGGCGGGCGGTCGCCCACCGGCTCGGGGTGGTCCAGGTGACCCGGAAGTATGACGGCAGTACGCCGTTCACCCTTTGCTAACTCAAGTTAATAATTGGTTACTTGAAGGCAGTCAAGGCTTCTCACAAGGGGTTTTCCGTAACGGCGGCACCCATTGGCCCGAACCGGGACGGCGGTGAACGGGCACGGCCCGGCGGGGCAGCGGCCTGCCGCTGCCCCGCCGGGCCGGTGTGATGCTTGTGGTGTCGGTTACCGCTGGACGAACACGGCCACCGTGTGCGCGGGAACGGTGAACGTGCCGCTGTCGGCGCGGAACGCGGATTGCCTGACCGTGGCGTCTCCCCCCTGCGCCAGGACCGGGTGCAGCACCTGACGGCTGCCCGCCAGACCCTTCAGGGTCTGCTGCTGCGTCTGGGCAGTGGCGTTGTAGACGACCGTGACGTTCTTGTAGGTGTCCAGCCCCCGGCCGTCCAGATGCTGGGTGATGACACCGGGGGTCTCCCCCGGGGTGCCGGAGAGCGGGAAGCTCAGACGCTTCTGTACGGCGGCCGCGCTGCCGAGGGAGAACAGCGGCGTGGACTTCTTGATCTTCAACAGCTGCTGGAACTGCTCACCGGCCTTGCCGGTCTCCTCGCAGCCCGGGATCAGGGACGTGTCGGCCAGCAAGGGCCTGGCGAGGTCCCACTGCGCGCGGTTGGACTCGGCCGGCGGCAGACCGCGGCCGAAGCCGTTGCCGTCGCGGCAGTCCCACCGGACGGCGTTGAACCAGTCACCGCTGTCGTAGGAGTTGTGGTCCAGTGACTTGGAGCGCAGCAGGTCGGTGCCGGCCTGGGCCATGCTCGGGCTCTGGGACAGCGTGCTCGTCGCCAGGGCCAGGGCCTGCACACGGGCGCGGGCCTCGGGCGTGGTGTCCGCCGGCAGCTTGTAGGCCAGCGCGTCGTACAGGGCCAGGTTGTCGTGCGCCTCGACATAGTTGACCGCTTCGCCGGGAGCAGCGGTGTAGCCGGCCGGGTGGCCGTTGTAGTCGAGCTGGGAGCCCTTGCGCCGGGTGCCGTCGCTGGTGGTGAAGGAGTAGTCGGCCAGGTTCCCGGCCAGCCCGATCTTCACCAGGTCCATGTCCTTGAGCAGCCGCGCCTTCTGCTGTTCGGGGGTGCCGTTGACCCCGGCGCCGTTGGGGTCGGTGAACAGGCCGCTGGCGAAGCCCTGGCGGCGGGGGTCGGCGTCGGAGATGCCACCGCCGCGTACGCCGTCGCGCAGCCGGTCGTTGAAGGTGCCGATGCCGGTGCCGGCCATGTTCTCCTGGGTGGCCTGGACGAAGCGGGCGTCGTCGGCGACCACCCCGTAGTTCCAGCCTTCGCCGTACAGGGCGATGTTCTTCCCGTCGACGCCGTGGCGGCCGGGGGTGAGTCCGGCCAGGGCGGAGTCGACGTCGAGCATGGTCTGCTTGGGGTCCAGGCCCATCAGGTCGAAGCGGAAGCCGTCGATGCGGTACTGCTCGGCCCAGGTGGTGACGGAGTCGACGACGAGCTTGTTCATCATCGCGTGCTCGGGGGCGGTGTCGGCACAGCAGCTGTCGCGGGTGACGGTGCCGGTGGCGTCCAGGCGGTGGTAGTAGCCGGGGACGACGCGGTCGAGGACCGAGGCGGGGTCCTGGCCGGCGGCTGCGGTGTGGTTGTAGACGACGTCCATGACGACCCGCAGGCCGGCGTCGTGGAGGGCCTGGACCATCTGCCGGAACTCCACGACGCGCGAGCTGCCGTTCGGGTCGGTGGCGTAGGAGCCCTCGGGCACGGTGAAGTGGAACGGGTTGTAGCCCCAGTTGTAGGCGTCGGTGGCCTGGGTGCCGGCCACGCAAGCCTGCTGGGCCTCGGAGTCCGGAGCCATCGAGGGCAGGTCGCACGCGGGGGTGGCCTGGTCGGCGCGCTTCTCGGCGGTCCCGGCGAAGTCGAAGGCGGGCAGGAGTTGCACGGAGGTGACGCCGGAGCCCGCCAGTTCCTTCAGGTGCTTCCACCCGGCCGACTTCGGGTGGGTGAGGGCACTGTAGGTGCCGCGCTCGGCGGCGGGAACGTTGTCGTCCGCGGCGGAGAAGTCACGCAGGTGCAGTTCCTGGATCTGCTGCTCACCGGCGTCGATCGCCTTGGGTGAGCGGCTGTTGTTCCATCCGCGCGGCGCGGTCGCGCGGTCGTCGAGGTCGATGATCTGGCTGAGCCGGGAGTCGGTGGACAGGGAGAGCGAGTACGGGTCGGTGACGCGGTTGGTGACGGTCTTGAGGACGGCGGGCGCCCAGACCTTCACGGCGAAGCGGTAGTACGTGTTCTTCCAGTTCTTCTCGCCGCGCACCGACCAGACGCCCGTACGGGGGTCGAGGGTCATGTCCACGAGGCGCGGCCGGGTGGATGTGGCCGTGTCGTACAGCTCGGCGCTGACGCTCTTCGCGGTGGGCGCCCACACCGACAGCGTCGGCTTGCCGCCCTTGAAGACGGGCCCGAGGGCGGCCTTCTTCGCCGGTGCGGCGTAGAGGTCGTCGAGTACGCCCGGGGTCTGCAGGCCGGTCGCGGTGTGCAGGGTGCCGTCCGCGTCGAGGGCGGCGACGGCGACCTGCCCCTTCAGGAGGCCCGGCGCCTTGGCGGCCCAGGCGGGCGGGAGCCGCAGCGCTCCGAGCTTCGCCAGATGGGGGTACTGCGTTTTGAGCGAGGCCGGCAGTCCGTCGGGGTCGTAGGTCAGCGGGATGACGGTGCCGCCGGTGATGCCGGTGCCGCCCGCCGCGAGACCGCCGTCGGGGGCTGCGGCGAGGTGGTAGGTCCGGTCGGCCGGTTTGTCGCCGAGGTCCCAGGCGATCAGACCGTCGGTGAGCCAGTGGGCGGCCCGGGGGGCGAGGCTGGGCTTGGGCTCGCCCGCGTAGACGTCCAGGACCTGGGAGGAGCCGGTGTAGCTGAATGTCGTCTTCGCGCCGTCGGCGGCCACGGTGAACGAGGTTTCCCCGCCCGCGGGGGTGCCGGGCAGGCCCAGGGCGGCGCGGGCCTTGTACGTCCCCGCGGGCAGGCCGGTGGTGGTGAAGGTGCCCGTGCCGTCGCCGTCGGGGTCGGTGAGCCAGGAGGCCAGGCAGTCGGTGACCCCGTCGGCGGCGCAGCCCAGTTCGCTCTGGAAGTCGCCGACGGCGGTGACGAGCGTGGTGGTGAGCGTGTCGGTGACCCAGTGGGTGACGGGGTCGTAGACGAAGGTCACGTCCGCGCCGCCGGCCGGGACGGTCAGCGGGATGTTCGCGCCGCCCTGGACGGCGTTGAGCCCGTAGTTGACCGCCCAGCTCTTGTCGAGCGCGGCCTTGTAGGAGTACGACCCCGCCTTCAGGTGGACGGTGAGGGACCAGGCCCCGTCCGCGCGGCGTTCCATCTGGGCCTGGTCGCAGTCGGGGGCCCAGTCGCCCGCGCAGCCGAGCTGGGTGTCGAAGTCGGAGGCGATGGCGACCGCGGCGGGCGGTGCGTCGGCGGCGAGCGCCGGGGTGATGTCCGCGGCAGCGGTGGTGCCGGTCAGGAGGAGTGCGGTGACGGTGAGCCGGGGTATCAGCCTGCGGCCGTGTCCGGGCGCGCGGAGGGGTCTACGAAGCATGGAGACCTCGCTGTGTATGGGGGCCGGGACCCGAAGGTCCGGGAGAAGGGCGATGCGGTGCGGTACGGGGCCGCGCGGTGCTCAGGGGTGCGGCTCGGTTCAGCAGGCGGTCCACCAGGCGGTGGTGTCGCCCGGCAGGACCGTCTCGGTGGCCACCACGGTGATGCGGACGCTGGAGAGCAGCAGTTCGCCCGGGACGGTGAGCCGAACCGGCTCACCGGTGGTGTTGACGGTGCAGGTGAAGACCGTGCCGTCCGGGGCACGGCGCTCGAAGACGAGTACGCCCTCGGAGCTGTTCAGCCAGCGGAGGTTGTCGGCCCCGCCGAGGGCGGGGTGGCCGCGGCGGATCGCGAGCGCGGCGCGGTAGAGCTCCAGGGTGGAGGCCGGGTCGCCACTCTGGGCCTCGACGCTGAGGGCGGCCCACTCGGCGGGCTGGGGCAGCCAGCTCGGCCCGCCGGTGACGGGACCGAAGCCGTAGGGGGCCTGGGTGCCGGACCACGGGATCGGGACGCGGCAGCCGTCGCGGAAACCGTCCTGGCCGTCGGCCCGGAAGTAGGAGGGGTCCTGCCGAGCCTCGTCGGGCAGGTCGGTGACGTCGGGCAGGCCGAGTTCCTCCCCCTGGTAGACGTAGGCGGAGCCGGGCAGGGCGAGCATGAGGAGGCTGGCGGCGCGGGCGCGGCGCAGACCCAGCTCGCGGTCGCCGGCGGTGCGGATCTGGGTGCCCAGGCCGGGCGGGTTGGCGAAACGGGTGGCGTGCCGGGTGACGTCATGGTTGGACAGGACCCAGGTGGCCGGCGCCCCGACGTGGCGCACGGTCGTCAGGGTCTCGTCGATGACGTGCCGCAGCGGGCCGGCTTCCCAGGAGGTGGCCAGGTACTGGAAGTTGAACGCCTGGTGCAGCTCGTCGGGGCGTACGTAGTTCGCGGTGCGCTCCAGCGTGGGGGCCCATGCCTCGGCGACGCCGATACGGTCGCCTGCGTACTCTTCGAGGATCGTGCGCCAGCCGCGGTAGATCTCGTGCACGCCGTCCTGGTCGAAGCACGGACCGGCGTCGTTGCCCAGCAGCCTGAGCGGGTCGTGGGCGCCGAGGTCGGGCAGGCCGGGGGCCTTGACCAGGCCGTGGGCGACGTCGATGCGGAAACCGTCGACGCCCAGGTCGAGCCAGAACCGCAGGATCGAGGCGAATTCGTCGTGGACGGCCCGGTGGTCCCAGTTGAAGTCGGGCTGCTGGGGGGCGAACAGGTGCAGGTACCACTGCCCCGGAGTCCCGTCGGGGTTCTTCGTGCGGGTCCAGGCGGGACCGCCGAAGACCGATTCCCAGTCGTTGGGGGGCAGTTCACCGTACTCCCCCAGGCCGTCACGGAAGTGGAAGCGTTCGCGCAGGCGGGAGCCGGGGCCTTCGGTCAGGGCGCGCCGGAACCACTCGTGCTGGTCGGAGCAGTGGTTGGGCACGAGGTCGACGATGATGCGCAGGCCCAGCTCGTGGGCGTCCTCGATCAGTGCGACGGCGTCGGAGAGAGTGCCGAACACCGGGTCGACGACCCGGTAGTCGGCCACGTCGTAACCGGCGTCGGCCTGCGGGGAGGAGTAGAAGGGGGACAGCCACACCGCGTCCACGCCGAGCGAGCGCAGGTAGGGCAGACGGCTGCGGACACCGGGGAGGTCGCCCATGCCGTCGCCGTCGGCATCGGCGAAGCTGCGCGGATAGACCTGGTAGATCACCGCTTCACGCCACCAGTCGGCCGGGCGGGCGGTCCCGGCGGCCGGTTCGACAACCGGGTCGGTGGCGGCAAGGTGCTGGGGCATGGAGAAAGTCCTCACGACAGTGGCGCGCGGGCGCCGGCAGGTACGGAGCAGGGGCTTCGCTGCGGAGAAGGGCCACGGAACCCGCGGACGGGGCTCGCCTCAGCCCTTGGTGCCGCCGGCGGTCAGACCGGTGACCAGGTGCTTCTGGACGATGTAGAAGACGAACCCGGCGGGGACGGCGATGAGTACCGACGTGGCGGCCATGTAGTTCCACTGGGAGTTGAACTGGCTGACGTAGGACTGCAGGCCCACCGCGAGGGTGTAGTTGCCTTCCGAGAGCATGAACTTGGAGGCGAAGGCGACTTCGCCCCAGGCGGTGATGAAGGTGTAGAACGCCGCGACCGCCAGGCCGGGCCGGGCCAGTGGCAGGACGAGCCGCCAGAAGGTGCCGAAGGGGGTCAGGCCGTCGATGCGTCCCGCCTCGTCGATCTCGACGGGAATGGTGTCGAAGTAACCCTTGAGCAGCCAGGCGCAGTACGGCACGGCGGTGGAGCAGTAGATGAGGACCAGCCCGCCGTAGGTGTCCAGCAGGCCGATGCTTCCCATGATCTTGTAGAGCGGCACCATGAGGACGGCGACCGGGAACATCTGGGTGAGCAGGAAGGTGTACATCAGCGAGCCGCGGCCCAGGAAGCGGATCCGGGAGACGGCGTACGCGGCACTGGCGGCGATCAGCACCCCGATGGCCATGGTGCACAGGGCCACGATCAGCGAGTTGAGCATCCAGGTGCCGAAGCCGGTGTCCCGCAGGACGTGGCCGTAGTTGGACAGGGTGGGGTTGTCCAGGATGCGGCCGGGGTGCTGGTAGTCGTTCTTGTCCGGGCCGAGCGAGATGTAGAAGATCCACAGGACCGGGAAGACCGCGATGAACGCGGCGGCGACCAGGAAGGCGTGCAGAGAGGCGGAGACGGACCGGCGGCGGTGGCTGCGCGGGCGGTTCGGGGTGCGCGCCGGGTCCGGCACCGGACGGGGTGCGGGCGGAGCGGTGGTGGTGCTCATGCCAGGACCCCCTGGTCGTTGCGCTTGAGCCAGCGGCGGTAGACGCTCGTGAAGACCACGAGGATGGACAGGCACAGGATGCCGACGGTCGCCGAGCCGGCGTAGTCCTGGGGCTGCTGGCCGAAGAAGAGCCGGTAGGCGTAGGTGACGAGGATCTGGACGCTGTCGCTGTTCCCGCCGAACAGCAGGAAGATCACGTTGAACTGGTTGAAGGTCCAGATGACGCCGAGCAGGATCACCGTGCTGCTGACGGGGCGCAGCCCGGGCAGGATGACGTGGACGAAGCGGTGCCAGGGGGTGGCCCCGTCCATCTCCGCGGCCTCGTGGAGTTCCTTGGGGATGGCCTGCAGCCCGCCGAGCATGGAGATCATCATGAATGGCACGCCGCACCAGATGTTCACGCCGATCGCGGCGAACTTCTGCGCGAGGGGGTCGCTCAGCCAGGACGGGCCGGGCAGCCCGACCAGACCCAGCAGCTGGTTGACCACACCGTCGTCGGCCAGGATCAGGCGCCAGCCGAAGATGGTGACGAAGGTGGGCACCGCCCAGGGCAGGATGAGCAGGAGGCGGTAGAGGCCGCGCCCGCGTATGTCGCGGTTGAGCACGATGGCCAGGACCAGGCCGATCGCGTACGTCAGGACGACGCAGGCAGCGGTCCAGATGACCGTCCACACCAGGTGCGGCCAGAACTGGTTGTTGGCCCCGGTGAGGACCTCTGCGTAGTTCTTCAGCCCGACCCAGGAGAAGCTGTCGGGGATGTGGTTGACGCCGATGGTGCGGCCGACGTTCTGGCTGGTGGCGTCGGTGAACGTCAGGTAGATCCCCTGCGCCAGGGGGTAGGCGACGACTGCGGCCAGGACGAGGACCACGGGCACGCACATGGCCCAGGCGTACCAGCGCTGGTCGTAGGAGTTCTTGACGCGGCTGAGGGGGCCGCGACCGGGTCCGGTATTTCGCTGGTGGCGGTTCGTGCGGGCAGGCTTGCCCTCGACGACGGCGGTCATCTGACACCTCGGGACAGGGAGAGGAAGAGGTACGTCGGCGTGGGGAAGCCGCCCTCGCCGAGCGGGGCGGACGGCCCTGTGCGCTAGCTGACGCTGTAGTCCGACAGCAGCTTCTTCGCTTCGGCCGCGGCGTTGTCCAGGCCGCCTTCAGTGCTCTCCTGGCCGGAGAGGATCTTGATCAGCTGGGTTTCCAGCGGGGTGTACAGGGAGCTGTACTCCGGCAGGGCCAGGCGCGGCCGGCCGCTGGACAGGACCTTCTGGTAGCCGGCGATGCCCGGGTTGGCGGTGACTTCGGCGGTGTAGGCGTCACCGCGGGTGGGCAGGGTGCCGTTCTTCACCGCGACCTGGCTCTGCGTCCCGGCGGAGGTCATGAAGGCGATGAACTTCTGCGACGCCTCCTGGTGCGCGGCGTCCGAGCCCGCGTAGGCGACGAGGTTGTGACCGCCCAGGGGTGCCCCCGCCTTGCCGGTGCTGCCGGCCGGGACCGGGGCGATGCCGAGGTTGTTCTTGTCGGAGAACGCCGATCCCTTGAAGACGTTGGCGTTCTCCCACGGGCCCTGGAGGATGGAGGCGACCTTGCCGCTGCTGAAGGCGTCCATGATGTTGGGATAGGCGTTGCTGGTGGTGTCCAGCTTCATCGCACCCTTCGCCTTCACCAGGCCCTTGAGCGTGTCGATGCCCTTGACGGCGGCCGGCGAGTTCAGTGTGATCTTCTGCGCCTTCGGGTCGACCGTGTCGGTGCCCTCGCCGTAGAGGAACGGCATGGCGTAGTAGCCCTGCGGGTTGAACGCGAAGCCGTCGACGCCGGTCTTGTCCTTGACCTTGGCGATGTCGCTCTTCCACTCCGCCCAGGTGGCCGGCGGCTCGGTGATACCCGCCTTGGCGAAGAGCTCCTTGTTGTACATCATCGCCAGGGTGTCGGTGACCTGCGGAATGCCGTAGAGCTTGCCCTCGTACTTGCCCTGCTCGACCAGGCCCGGCTCGAACTCGGCGACCTCCTCCCCCGCGGCGGTACCGTCCAGCGGGGCGAGGTAGCCGGACTTCGCGAAGCCCGGGGTCCAGCCGACGTCGGCGCGCAGCACGTCGGGGGCCCCCTTGCTGCCCGCGGCCGTCTGGAACTTGGTCTGCGCGTCACCGAAGGGCACGCTGACGTAGGTGACCTCGATGTCGGGGTTGGCCTTCTCGAAGTCCTTGACCAGGGCCTTGTACGTCGGCGCCTCGTTCGTGGCGTCCGAGGTGTCCCACCAGGTGATGGTCACCGGACCGGAGGCGTCCCCCGCGTCGGAGGCACCGCCGGAACAGGCACTCGCGGTGATGGTGATGGCTGATATCAGGGCGGCTGCGGCGATGCCACGGCGCATGGGGACTCCTCGGTGGAAAGGCTGATCCGACAACGGTGGGCCCGGTACTGCCGCCGGCAGCGGGGAAGTAGCCGGCGGCAGTGCGCGAGCGCAGCTCCCGTACGTCCGTGCACGGGAGGCCGGGCCGCGGGAACACTTCCTCACCAGGAGGAGGGCACGTCGTGCCTCGTTTTCTGGTGGGGCGAGAGCTTTGCGAGCTCTTCGTGCCGCAGACGTTAGCAGGTTATTAACAGCAGTTAGTTAACGGTTTTGTAACGTGCCGGCCATCCTGCGGAGCGGCGGTGGGACACGCGGAAAGCCGCCCCCGCGACGGTCCGGGGACCAGGGCGGAAGGGCGGCGCCGAAAAGGAGGTGCGGGATCAGCCGCCCGGGCCGGAGAGCCCCGGGCCGGCGGCGGGCCGGGCGCTGGAGTCCCGGACGACCAGGTGGGTGCCCAGCAGTTGATGGGGGTGCTGGTCCTCATTGCGGATCGCGGAGAACAGCAGGTCGGCCGCGGTGCGTCCCTTGGTGGTGATGGCCTGGCGGATGGTCGTCAGACGCGGACGCGTCCACGACGACTCCGGCAGGTCGTCGTATCCGGTCACCGTCACGTCCCCGGGTACGTTCAGCCCCAGGTCGTGCAGGGCGTCGACGGCGCCGAAGGCGAGGATGTCCGACATCGCCACGATCGCCGTGGGAGAGGTCGAGGCCATCAGCGACTTGGCGGCATGGAACCCGTCCATCCGCGTCGCGGGCACCTCCGTCAGCCGGACGTCGTCCAGGCCCATGCCGCTCTCGGCCAGCGCGCGGATGATCCCGGCGATACGGCGGGCCAGCGGACCGCGGTAACCGCGCTCGGCGTGCTCGGGCCCCGGGTCGATCGAAAGGAGCGCGATGCGCCGGTGCCCCAGGTCCAGGACATGGCGCATGGCCTCGTACGCCCCGCCCTCGTCGTCCACGTCGACGCTGGGGACACCGTCGTGCGCGCTGCTGTCCACCAGGACGAAGGGGATCCCCCGCCGGCGCAGCTCCGCCACCTCACCGCGGTCGTGCTCCAGACCGCACACGATGAAACCGTCGACGGCCGCGTAGGGAATCGCCTTCAGCATCGAGTCGCGCAGCGGCGGGGTGAGCAGCAGCGTGTACCCCTGCTCGTCGCACACCTGGCCCACCCCGGTGAGGAACCTCGCGTAATACGGGTTCTCCAGCACCTTCGCGAGATTCTGCGGCAGCAGCACACCCAGCGACTGCGTCTGCCCCGCCTTCAGCATGCGAGCCAGCGTGTTGGGGACGTAGCTCAGTTCCTGGGCCGCCGCCAGAATGCGGTCGCGGGTGCCCTCGGAGAGCTTTTCGGGGCTGTTGAACGCGAACGACACCGCCGACCGCGACACCCCGGCGGCCTTGGCCACGTCGTTGGCCGTGGGGCGTGACCGCCCGCCGCCCGGCGCCGTCCCGGCCGAAGTGGTTCGCATGTCGGTCCCCCGAATCCTCAACGATTACTAACGGTATAACGCCCGGGCGATGCCGCGCGACACCGGCCACAGATACGGATGGTCCTACCACGCCCCTCCCGGAGCCTCGATCGGCATTAACCCATTAATAACTTGAGTTAGCAAACTGTTCGTCAGCAAACGGCCCCCCGTAGCGGACGAGGGTGGGGCCGGAATCCAGGGTTGACGACTGACGCCGCCCACCTGGCCGTGCCGGCGAGTGCCGGCGAGTGCCGGCGAGAGACCATCGCGCCGGATCCGGAGGCAGTGAAGGGGGATCGTGGATGTGACTGATGGTGGTTTCGCCTGCTCAGCCACTGCCCGGTGTGGCCGGGCAGGCGAGGGGAGACGTACTGGCGCACGGATCGGACGGACCGGGTCGCCGGGGTGCGGGAGAACGTCAGTGAGCAGGGCCGGCATGACTCCTGGTGCGCGGCTGAGGGTGCCGGCCGGCAGGCGGTAGATCCTGCGAGCCGTGTCCGGCAGGTCCTCGCACGGCCTGGTGAGGCTCAGCCTCGTGGGCGGGGACCGCCGGTCAGGAACTCGTGCCGTGGACGGCCGAGGTGTCGGGCGAACTCGACCGTAGACGTCGCGGCCTCACGACGTACGAAGCGGCCGGGCGCTCGTCATCGGCAGCGGGCGCGGCCTTCTGGCCCGCAGCCTCGCCCGGCTCGGTTTCGAGGTCGTCGCCACCGACTCCTCCCCCGCCGCGACGGCCCTCGCCCTGGACGCGGACGGTGGTCTCGGCGTCACATACCTGACGACGCCCGCCGAGGAACTCGGCCTGCCGGGCGACCCCTTCGACCTCGTGTACTGCGCCGACACCCTCGAGATCACCGAACGGCCGGACGCGGTCCTCGCGCAGGCGGCACGTGTGCTGCGCCCCGGCGGCGCCTTCGTCTACGACACGGTGAACCGCACCCCCGTGTCCCGCCTCATCTGCCTCGGTGCCTTCCAAGCCTTCCCGGGGACACGGATCATGCCCCGCGGCCGTTACGCCGCACACCGGCTGCGCCGCCCGGCGGAGCTCGCCGAAGCCCTCGACCGGGCAGGGCTGTCCGCGAAGGACGTCTCCGCGTTCAAGCCGCGCGACGCACGGAGTCTGGTGCGCGCGACGCGCGGGCGAAGGCGTGGCACGCTGACCGACGATCAGCTGCCGGAGCTCGTCGACATGGTGCTCGAACCGGAGGGCAACCCGGTCGTCACATATCTGGGGTATGCGCTGTACCGGGCATGAGCCGTGCTCCCGGCCCCGGACCGGCCATCGCGGACGCAGCCTGAGATAGCGTCGGTACATCGGAGATGACATGAGGGCTGATCGTCGGACTCTCGCACTCCGGCGGGCAGGCAGGGCGAGGCAGCGGCGGAGTCCGGGAACCGGCCCTCCGCCACCCGCCCGTTCGCCTGCCCGCGATCCATGCCACTGACGGTGACGGCTGCCGCGACGCGGTTCACCGCGGCGCTTTCCCCGACGGGGCAGCCGCCCGGGCTCAGCACTCGCGGCTCGGAGCGCCGGGGCCGTGCGGATCGGACACGGCCCCGGCGCGCTGCGACTCGGTCAGCTCTGGAGCTCAGCCAGGTACTTCGCGAACTTCTCCAGGCCGTCGATGTTGCGCGGCCCGCTGACGCCCTCGTTGTAGTCCAGGATGAAGAAGTTGTTCTTCCTGACGGCAGGCAGCCCCTTCGTGTGGGGGGACTTCTTCAGGAAGTCGATCTTCTTCTGGGCGGGCAGGTCCCCGTAGTCGAGGATCATGATGACTTCCGGCTCCGCTTCGGCGACGGCCTCCCAGTTCACCTGCGTCCACCGCTGGTCGAGGCCGTCGAAGACGTTCTTTCCGCCGGCGGTCTTGATGATGTCGTTGGGCGGGACCTGGTTGCCCGCGGTGAAAGGCTGGTCGGTGCCCGAGTCATAGAGGAAGACCGGCATCGGATCGCCCTTGGGCGCCTTCGCCCTGACGGCCTCCACGCGCTTCTTCAGCCCACCGACGACCTCATCCGCCTTGTCCTCGACCTGGAAAATCCTGCCCAGCCGATCGAGGTCGGTGTAAAGGGCTTCGAAGGGGGTGAACTTCTCCGGGTACTTCGGGTAGTTGAAACAGCTCTCGCTGTGCATGAAGCTCTGGATCCCGAGCTTGTCCAGGATCTCCGGGGTGATGCCCCGCTCATCCTTGAAGCCCGAATTCCAGCCGGCCACGACGAAATCGGACTTGGCCTCGACGACGAGTTCCTTGTTGAGGAGATCGTCACTGAGCATCTTCACCTTGGCGTAGTCGCTCGCCCACGGTGACTCCTCCACCGGCGGGTTCGCCGGCGGCATCACGTAGCCGTACACGTGGTCGGCCAGGCCGAGGCTGAACAGCTTGTCGGCGCTTCCGCCTTCGTACGCCACGGCGCGCTGGGGAACCGTGTATGCGACCGGCTCACCGCACCTCTTGACGGTGACCTTCTCGGGCGCCTTGGCGTCCGGTTCGATCTCGGCGCCGCAGCCGCTGAGCAGCAGGGCAGCCGCGAGCGCGGAGCCGAGGGCGGTGTGCTGCCGCACCGGGCCGGGGAATCGGTTCATGATCATGACGTGGTGATGCCTTTCACAGGAAGGGAGGGAGCGAATACAACAACTGCGGATCACCCGTCAGCGGGTGGGACACGATGCTGGCCTTGACGCCGAACACCTCGTCGACGAGCTCCGTGGTGAGGACGTCCTCGGGCGTGCCGGTGGTGACAAGGCGGCCTTCGCAGAGCACGCCGATGCGGTCGCAGGCGGCTGCGGCGAGGTTGAGGTCGTGCAGCACGACCAGGACGGTGAGCCCTGAGCCACGCAGGAGCGAGAGCAGTTCGACCTGGTGGCGTACGTCGAGGTGGTTGGTCGGCTCGTCGAGTACCAGGATCTTCGCCTCCTGGACGAGCGCCCGGGCCAGCAGGACACGCTGGCGTTCCCCGCCCGAGAGCGTCAGGACTCCGCGCCGGGCGAGGTGGCGGATGTCGAGCTGGTCCATCACCCGTTCGCACAGCTCCCGCTCTCGGCGGTTGAGCGCCTGGTTGCCCTGAAGATGCGGTGTGCGTCCGAGTGCGACGACCTCGTCGACCGTGAAGTCGAGGTCGACGGAGCCGTCCTGGGTCATGGCCGCGATGACCTGCGCGGAGCGGCGCATCGTCAGGCCGGAGAGTTGCTTCTCGCCCACCCAGACGGTGCCGGAGCTGGGGCGGAGTGCGCGGTACACGCACCTGAGGGCGGTGGACTTCCCGCTGCCGTTCGGACCGACCAGGCCCACGACCTGGCCGCTTGCCACGTCCAGGGACAGGTCACGTACCAGGCTCCTGCCGTCGGTCACCACCGAGAGTCCGTCAAGCCTGAGGTCCATCTCAACGCCCTCCGAACATGTAGCCCTTGCGGCGCATCAAGGTGATGAACACCGGCACCCCGACGAGCGCGGTGATGACGCCCAGGGGCAGCTCGCGCGGTGCCACCAGCGTCCGGGACACCAGGTCGACCCACACCATGAAGATCGCTCCGGCCAGTGGCGCCACGGCCAGCACGCGGGCATGGGTGGCGCCGACGACCATGCGCACCAGGTGGGGCATGACCAGTCCGACGAAGGCGATGGCGCCACTGACGGCGACCATCACTCCCGTCACGAGCGAGGCCAGGACGAGCAGGGCCTTGCGGTGCCGGTCGGGGTTGATGCCCAGACTCGCGGCGGTTTCGTCCCCGAGGGCCAGCACGTCCAGCGCCCGGCCGTACCGGTACAACACGACCAGGCCGAGAACGACGACCACGGACACGACCGGGAGCGCACCCCAGCTCGCGGCGCCGAAGCTGCCCATCGTCCAGTACAGGACCATGCTGGTCGCTTCGCTGTCCGGCGCGAAGTAGATGATCAGGCTCATCACGGCCTGGAAGCCCAGCGACATGGCCACGCCCGTCAGGACGAGACGCAGCGGGGAGAGCGCGCCCCGGCTGGAAGAGGCGACATACACCAGGAGCGACGCGACCAGGGCCCCGATGAAGGCACCGGCCGACACCGCGTAGACGCCCAGCGCCGCCAGTCCCCCGGTGACCGTGACACCGACGGCTCCGACGGACGCGCCCGAGGAGACGCCCAGCACGAAGGGGTCGGCGAGCGCGTTGCGCACCATGGCCTGGATGGCCACGCCGATCGCGCTCAGCCCGGCCCCCACGAGCGCCGCGAGCAGCACCCGTGGTGTACGGATCTGCCAGATGATCTGGTAGGTGGTCACCTCGTCCGCGGCGATGCGGCCGCCGCTGACAGCCGCCCACACATATCGGACGGTCTCCCCCGGCGTGATCACGGCGGCCCCCAGACCGATGGCCACCACGACCGAGGCGAAGAGGACGACGAGCAGAACGGCGCAGGCAAGCACCAGGTCCTTACGGGAGGCGAGCCGGCCCTTCACACCCGCCGCGGGTTCGGGGGGTGCCGCGTCGGCTGACGTACCGGCGCCGCTGCTCGCCGATGGCGGGGAGATTGCTGGCGGTGACATAGAGCTGGGCCTTCCAGATTGAACGGAACGTACTCATCGGGCTCGTGGCGTCCGCCCGTCGCCCCGGGCGGACGCCAGTACTGCGCCGGTTATGCGGAAGCAGACGCGCCGCTTGTCTCTTTCTCGTCCGCCCGGCCCGCGCGACGCAGTGGGACGGTGGTCCTCAGCGCCACGACGACCAGGGCGCCGAAGACCGCGACGGCCCGGGCAGCCGGCCGGGGCCGCGCCCACGAGCACTCCGCGACTCTGCGCAGCGGCGTTGAGGCGGCTCGTTGTCGCCCCGTTCGCTGATCTGGTCAGTGATCTTGTCGGGGTGGCCCCCGGTCACGGGCTCCGGGGCGAACAGGCGGCGGGACATGAATCTCCTGTAGGTCAACCGACCCGCGGCGCCGGCCCGATGGGCTGGCCGGCGGTCAGCGAGGGGCGGGCGCCTCGGGGACAGCGAGGCGGGGCGACGCGGCGGAGAGTCCCCGTGCCCACAAGCGCGGAGAAGCCGATCGTGTCGCGGCCCTCGGCGAGCAGGCCCGCCGCGAACCGCCGGCGGACACGCTCCACCGCGGCGACGGACAAGCCGTCGAGCAGACCCTTCAACCTGGTGCCGGACACCAGGGACCACAACAGGTCGGGACCCCCGGGCACAGCGAGCGGGACGTACTGCACCTCGATGGATGACAGCGAGCGGGCCGCAAGCCAGTCCCGGAACAACCGGGGTGTGCCGACGGGTTGGAGCGGATCGGCCGGGCGTGGGACACCGGCAGGGCGCGGCCGCTCTGGCGCGACGGCCCGATGGATCAACTCAGGCAGCGACTCAAGCGTGCCCTGGGACCAGATGGCCGCGGTCAGCCGGCCGCCGGGGCGCACCAGCTTCAGCAGTCGCTCTGTTCCCGCCGCCCCGTCGGGGAACGAGGAAATCCCGAGCGAGCACATCACGGCGTCGTAACCACCACGGGGTGAGGGCCAGTCGAGGACGTCGCCGTGCGCGAAGCGCACGTTGGCGAGACCGCGGACCGCGGCCCTGGCGCGGCCCCGCTCGAGCGAGGACTCCGCGAGGTCGACTGCGTCGATCACGCCGTACGGGCCGACCTGCTCGGCGGCCGGAATCGCGGACGCCCCCGAGCCGCACCATGCGTCGAGCACGTGCACACCAGGACGCAGGCGCGCAGCCTTGACGGTCGCCCTACCGATCGGCGACCACAGCGCGCTGAACAGTCGGTCGAAGCTCTCCGCTCCTTCTGCCAATCCGGCGGCCACGTCGCGCAGTTCCATGCAAGCTCCCGTCCGAGGGTGACAGCGAGACCAGCGTATATGAAAACGATAATCAGTACTACTCCCCCGACGGCCATCACCACGCCAAGTCGCGGAAGCCGTCGCGGAGACTGGCCAAGCGGCGCTTCCGCACGGCGCGGGACCGGAACCGGTGGCAGCCCACGAAAGGGGGGAGGTGCCCAAGGAGCAGCCCCCCCCCGGTCATGCCGACTCCGCGCGCGGCCCAGCACGGACCGCCCCGACGGCCGCGGCTCCCCCCGCCTCACGTGGCGGCGGGAGGCCGCGCTCCAGGCCCTTGAGGAACAGGACATGTTCGCCAGCCCTCAGGAGTTTCACCGGCTCCTCCGCGACCAGGGCGATCGAGCCGGCCCGAGCGCCGCACGCCGGGCCTCCGCCGCCCCGGAACGCCTCGATCCGGCCGACGCCGTACGTGACGGCGGAGGAGACCGGTCCCACCGGCGCCGGGACGTCACGCCGTAGGCATCATCAGCCGCACCCCTCGGACGCGAGCACCTCGACCTTCCGGCAGGCGGACAGCGCGAGCGCCTTTCGCAGGATCCCCGGAGAGGCGCGCCCGGCCTCTCGGGCGGCCTCACCGAAGTCCGGCGGCGTGACGTTGCCCGGCCCGTCGGCCCCGGCCACACCGAACGCCGCGGGCGCTACGGGTGACGGAGGCACCGCAGCCGACCGTCAGGAGGCCCCCGCAGGCGGGCAGGGCGAAGGGCGGTGACCGGTCCGTCCGCTGAACGACCATCAACCGATCTTGACAATCATTTTCAGTTAATGGATGC
This sequence comes from Streptomyces enissocaesilis, assembly GCF_039533765.1. Lineage (NCBI taxonomy): Bacteria > Bacillati > Actinomycetota > Actinomycetes > Kitasatosporales > Streptomycetaceae > Streptomyces > Streptomyces enissocaesilis. The sequence goes on from NZ_BAAAUD010000044.1 coordinate 35,852, forward strand.
TGCTCGAGCCCCGCCCCCTCCCCCGCCCGGCGGCCGCGGTGCGGGGACCCCACCACGTGATCCGCTGGGAGCAGCATGTCGATCTTTCACGAGCGCCGGGAATTCCCCGGCCTCACCGGCGCCGCTGCCGGCGTCCTGGCGCTTACCGGGTGCGGTGCCGGCAGCGGTGGTCCGGCGGTGGACGACAAGGGCGAGCCCCGGCGCGGTGGCCAGTTCCGCGCGCTGTTCACCGGGGGCGGCGAGCGGGAGACCACCGACCCCCACGCGGAGGCCCTGGCCATCGAGATGACCCGTACCAAGGCCCTCCTCGACCGGCTCGTGGACCTGGACGCCACCGTGGCGCCGGTGCCGCGTCCCGTCCGGAAGCGGGGGTCCAACGGCGACGCGGCGGTATGGCGGTTCACCCTGTGCGAGGCGCTGTTCCACGACGGGAAGCCGCTGACTCCCGAGGGCGCGCTGTTCGCCTTCGGCCGTGTCCCCGCCCTGCTCGGCACGCTGGGCACGGCCGTCGTCAGTTCCCGTTGCGCCGACCCGGCCGGGCCCGTGGGAACGGGGGCTTGCGCGCCGAAGTCCTTCCGGGCCGGGCGCGCCTTCGTCGCCGAACCGTTCGACGACCACTGGGACGGCGGCGTCACGTCGACGAGCTGAGGATCCTGTCCGCCGACGTCGACGCCCGGAGCAGCGCCCTGCGGGCCGGCAAGGCGGAGTTCGGCTACGAGACGGCCCCGGCCCTCACCCGGACCGTGCAGGCCGACAAGTCGGTGCGGACCCTGGCGGCGAAGGGCGGCGCCTCGTAGGCGCCACGGATCCCGGTACGGCCCTGGTGCCGCTGATCTGGTCGCACCGGCCGCACCCGGCCCCTGACTTCACGAGCTTCCACCCCAGACCCCGACCACGGAGGACCCATGACCGACCGGACCGCAGCCGGCGCCGCAGCATCTCAGGACGATGCCCGCGCCCTGCTGGACTCGCTGCCCGACACGCTGCCCCCGGACGAGATCCTCGCGATCAACAGCTCCAAGTCCGACATCCACACCACCCGGACGTACGACTACAACGGCTGGGCGTTCACGCTGCCGCCGGGCGTCTTCAAGCCGGGCGACACCAGCCGTATCGTGCACGACCGGCTGCTGGACGGCACGATCCCCGTCAAGGGCAGGTCGTACGCGGCCATGGGCGTCGGCCTCGGTGTCGAGGCCGTCATCGCCGGCACGCTCGGGGCGCGGGAGATCTACGCGGCCGACGTCCACCCGGACAGCGTGGCGACGGCCGCAGAGCACTACCGGCGCATCGTCGGGGACCGGCCGGACACCGTCTTCCGGCCCTTGGCGTCCAACCTCTTCGAGGAGTTCCCGGACTCCTCCCGGCTGGACGTCATCACCTTCAACCCGCCCGCGGTCTCCACACGGACCAGCGACGATCCGACCGTGGTCCGCAACGTCTGTGTGGGCGCCGAGATCGTCACGCGGTTCTTCGACCAGATCGTCACACGCGACCTGCTCGCACCCGAGGGCGAGGTCTACCTGATCGTGTCCAACACCGCGGAGCTCAAGCGAATCGTCGGCTACGGGATGGACGCCGGGTTCCGGCCCGAGATCCTGCACCGCCAGACATGGGAGGGCGACGACTGCCAGGCGTACCTGTTCAAGCTCATCCGTCACCACGCCGCCTGACCGGGAGGACAAGACATGCACGAGCACATAGCCGAGGCCGTCAAGGAACCGGACGTCGTCACCGTCCCCCCGGGCGCGATCTGTCTGCGTTTCGAGACGATGAAGCTGTACTCGGCCCTCGGCGCCGTACGCCACCTGCTGGACACCGGACAGGTCAAGCCCGGTGACACCCTCGTCGACAGCTCCAGCGGCATCTACGCCCACGCGCTCGCCCTGACCTGCCACCGCTACGGCCTCCACTGCCACATCGTCGGCTCGACGACGGTCGACCGCACCCTCCGTGTCCAGCTGGAGATCCTCGGCGCCACCCTGGAGCAGGTCCGCCCCTCCAAGAACCTGCGCCTGGACCAGAACCTGCGCGTCGAGCGGATCGGTGAACTGCTGCGCGAGAACCCGCACTACCACTGGATGCGGCAGTATCACGACTCCATCCATTACCTGGGTTACCGCGACGTCGCCGACCTCATCCGCAAGGAGGTCCCGGAGGGCCCCCTGTCGCTCGTCGGGGGCGTGGGCACCGGAGCGTCCACCGGCGCCATCGCCACGTACCTGCGCGAGGCGGGCCGGGACGTGACGCTCGTCGGAGTGCAGCCGTTCGGCAGCGTCACCTTCGGCGCCGAGCACGTCTCCGACCCGGACATGATCATCGCCGGTATCGGCAGCTCCATCCCCTTCCAGAACGTCCGGCACGACCTGTACGACCGCGTCCACTGGGTGAACTTCGACTACGCCATGTCCGGCGCCGTCGAACTCCTGCGGGCCAGCGGCATCTTCGCCGGCCTGTCGGCGGGGGCCGCGTACCTCGCCACGCTGTGGGAGCGGAAGCGCGACACCGGCCGGACGTACGTCTTCCTCGCCGCCGACACCGGACACCGCTACGTCGACAGCGCCTACGCCCACCACACAGGCGCCGCGGGCCTCGGATCGATGCGGCCCCATGAGGTCACAGCACAGGACGAGTTGCGGCACCCGTGGTCGGCGATGGACTGGCCGCCGACCGACAGCGTGCTGCTGCGTGGCGGTCCTGTTCTGGTGCCCGAGAGGGCCTAGCGCCGCGGACCGGTCCGAGCCCACCGGCCTGCCGGCGGACACCGCGCGCACCGAGGTGAGCGGCGCGGTGACCGTCGAGGCACCGGCCGGCTCCGTCCTGATGTTCCCGGGCTCGTCGTGCACCGCTCCGGCCCCGACCGGACGGTCCGGGACCGGCGTTCTCTCCTGCTGTGCTTCCAGCCCGCCGGGCGCCCCGGGCTCCCGGCGCTCCCCCACCGGGCGGAGCGGCTCGCCGACCTTCCCCGACTTCCCCTCCCTGTTGTCAACATCCCGGAGAAAGAACCGATATGTCTCCCTCACAGCCGTACTCCGTACCCGAGCTCCAGCAGGCCGTCCTCGACGGCGATCTCGGCCCCCGTCCGCAGGAGCTGGCCGTCACCAGCGCCTTCTGGCTCCACCACACCACCCGGCTCGCCGGGAGCCAGGTCACGTACCGCAACAGCTATCTGCTGATGAGGTCCGGTGACGCCTTCGGCGCCTGCTCCTTCGAGGCCGGCGAGGTCACCCCGGACTTCTGCGCCGACGCCTCCGGGCACACCCTCGACACCCTCATCCGGCACGACTCGGCGCCGGTGCGCGTCGCCGCGCTCGACGCCTACCTCGGACGCGTACAGCCGCATCGCAGCGCCGCGAACGCCGAGACCGTCACCCTGCCCACCGGAACGCCGGAGGAGCGCGCGCAGGCCAGGGACGCGGCCGTCGCCGGACTCCTCGACATCGCGCCCGGGGCGAAGGTCGCCCTCATCGGCGTGGTCAACCCGCTCGTCGCCGCGATACGCGAGCGGGGCGGTGTCCCGCTGCCCTGCGACTTCAACCTGCGCACCACCCACTGGGGCGACCCCGTCACCGACGACATGACGCAGGTGCTCGCCGAGGCGGACGCCGTGGTCGCCACCGGCATGACCCTCAGCAACGGCAGCTTCGACCGGATCCTCGAGCACTGCCGCAAGCGGGAACTCCCGCTGGTGGTGTACGCCCAGTCCGGCAGCGCTGTCGCACGCGCCTTCCTGGGCGCCGGCGTGACCGCGCTGTCCGCCGAGCCCTTCCCCTTCTCCCAGTTCAGCGCCGACGCCACCGCGCTGTACCGGTACCGGGCGGAGCAGGCATGAGCAGCGAGACCCAGGGTGCCGCGGCCTCCCCCGAGGCTCCCGGTGAGACCGTCGGCGCGGCCGTGGGGCAGGTTGTGGCGGACGACGGAGCCGTACCGGGCGATCTGAAAATGACCCGCCTCCTCTGGCCGTTCATGCTCGCCTCGGCCGTCGGGCTGGTGCCCTTCACCATCTACAGCACCTTCCTGGTGCCCATCGCCCACGCGGCGGACGGCGGCGTCGCCGCACTCGGCCAACTGCGCGGCCTCGGCGGCCTCGCGGCCCTGGCCGTGGGCACCGCGCTGGCACCGCTGATCGACCGCGTGCGCAAGGAACGGGCGGCCGCGGGCGGACTCGCCGTCCTGGCCGTCTCCGCCGCGCTCGGCGCGAGCGGCGACTTCCTGATGCTGGCGGCCTTCTGCCTGCTCGTCGGCGCCGGTACGGCGGTACTGAACCCGGCGCTCACGGCGGCCGCCGCCGACCGCTTCGACAACGACGCCGCCGCGGGCCGCGCGGCGACCCTGATCACCGCCACCCAGTCGCTGACGGCCCTCCTCGCAGCGCCGCTCGTGGCCCTGCCGGCCCTGCTGTGGGGCTGGCAGGGCGACCTGTGGGCCATCGCCGCGATCTCGTCCGTGCTCGCCCTGTACTTCCTCCTCCGGGGCCGTCGCGACGATGACGATACGGACGGTGCGGCCGGGAAGCCGGCGGACCGGGTGGAGAGGCCGGGCTACCTGGAGTCGTTCCGGCTGCTGGGAGCCCTGCCCGGAGTGGTCCCGCTGCTGCTGGTCGCCATGCTGCGGACGGCGGCCTTCATGGGGTACCTCGCCTACCTGGCTGCCTTCTACGACGAACGCTTCAGCCTCGGGCCCGAGACGTTCGCGATCGTGTGGACGCTCAGCGGCACGTCGTTCTTCCTCGGGAACCTGTTCGCCGGACGACTGCTGAGCGCCGAACGGCCGAGGATCCCCAGCGAGCGCCTGATGGCACTGGCGCTGCTGGTGGCGCTGTCCGCCCTGGTCGGCGTCTTCTTCACGCGGTCACTGTTCCTCGCCCTCCCGCTGACGGCACTGGTCGGCGCCGGACACGCGACGGTGGCGGCCTGCGTCACCACACTGCTCGTACGGCGCTGCGGCTCCCTGCGCGGCACGGCACTCAGCGTCAACGCCGCCGGAATGAGCTTCGGTGTCTTCCTCGGCGCCGGGCTCGGCGGCGTGGGGCTCGCGCTCGGCGGGTACCCCGGTACGGCGGCGGTACTGGGCGGGCTGACGCTCGTGGCACTCGTCCTCGCCCGGGTGGTGGCCCGGTCCACTCCTCCGCCCGCCGCGGCCTGAGACACCGCAGCGGGCCCCGCGCACGGCATGCGGTCGCTGTCGGTCCGGGGCCTGCGAGCCGTGGCAGCCCGCTCCGCAGGCCCCTGGTGTCGTACCGCAGGGACGATGTTCATCAGGGAGTCGGTCGTGACGGTCACAGGGACGGAGACCAGTCGGCGCACGACACACCGGCGCGCCGCTGCCGGGCAGGCTCTCGTCGACTGCCCCGGCTTCGTGTCCGCCCGGGAACTCCACGCGCTGACGGGCGAGGCGGGCGTCCGCGCAGGGCTCACCACCGTGAACCGGCCCGCTGCAGGACCTGGAGCGGGCCGGCACCGCCGACGCCGTACGGAACGACGCCGGCGAAAGGCTCCACCGGCAGCACCCGGGCACCGGGCACCGTCATTACCTCATCTGCCGGCGCTGCCGCCGGAATCAGCTCCTGGACGCTGACGTCGTCGAGCGCCGGGTCGCCGATGCCGTCCGGGGCCGCGTCGATGCGCAGGGGCGGAGCCGGAGTCGCTGCGGGGTGGGTTCCCGCACGTTCCCATGACGCACACCACGCATCGGCTCTCAGTGGGCGTCGGCCGTGCGCAGGGTCAGGATGCGCGCGGTGCGCTCGCCGTTGTGTGCGTCCCGGCCGTGCCAGCAGCGGTAGTTGTCGAGGACGAGGATGTCGCCCTCGGCGAGCCGGAAGCGCGGCAGTGACGGTTCGAGACGGTGGACGGCTTCGTGGAAGCGGACCAGCATGGCGCGTACGTGCTCGGTGTCGGGATCGCGGTGCAGTGGTGCGGCGCCGCCGGTGCGGCGGACGATGCGCCGGCCGGTGCGCGTGTACTCGACGTGCCGGCCGACGCGCGGGGTGGCGGACAGTCCGCGCAGCCCCGCCCACTCGCCGTACAGGTCGACGTCGGTGCCGGTGAGGAAGTCCAGGAGGGCGGGGTCGGTTGACGCGAGGTCGTCGACGAAGCCGTACGCGTCGACGGCGAAGGAGTCGCCTCCGGAGGGAGCGGGCCGGACGCACTGGATCAGGACGTGGTCCTCGTCGGGACCGCGCCGCCTGCTGAGTACACCGCCGACGTCGACGACGACATCGAGGCTGTCGGCGTGCAGGTGGACCGGATCGCCGTCGCGCGAGGTGCGCACGCGATGCGGGAACAGTTCGCGCAGGCGGCTTCCGAACAGGTGGGCCGCGGCGACGAACAGGGCGTCCGGGGTGTTCTCGTGGCCGGTGAGGACGACCGCTGCGTCCCGGGTCAGCAGGGCGCGGGCCTCGGGTGCGCGGTCGGCGGGCACGCGAGCCGGGACGACACCCGCGGGTGCGGCGGGCGCGGAGGGGTGGAGAGGGTGGCCGGGTGAGTGCGCGGCCGGCGACAGTCGGTTCATGGGGTGCTCCTGGTCTCCTCGTCGGCACGGGAGGCGGGTCGGTGGAAGAAGCGGCGGGCGGTGGGCACGAGGGCGGCGACGGCCGGTGCGGCGAAGCAGGTCAGAGCAGAGACCGCGAGGACGCCCCGGGTACCGAAAGTGTCGGTGGCGGGGGCGATGAGGGCGAGTCCGAGCGGGGCGAGGCCGTAGGAGGGCAGGAAGTCCAAGGAGGACACACGGGCCGGCTTGTCCGGTGCGACCTCGCACTGGGTGGCGATCCGGGCGCGGCGCATGACCACGCCGCGGGCGACCGCGTCCTTGACGAGCGGCGGCCACTGCGGCCAGAACGAGCGGGCCGGGTCCAAGTTCGGGCTGCCGGTGCGCAGGAAGGTCTCGCAGTCGTCGGCTTCGTCGCCCACCGCGTAGACGTCACGCGTCTCCAGACGGACACCCGTGTGCCGGGGAGTCGCAAGGAGGTCAGTGAACGTCGCGCTGCTCAACGGCTCGCTCCGCCGCATCGCACGCCTCCCTCGGAATCGGCACCATCCGGGCCGGGATGCGGATCACCGTCCCGTGCGCCGGGATTCCCGTCACGTGACCGGGCCCCACTCGGTTCCGCCCACCATCGCCTTCAGCCGCGCTTCGGCTTCTTCGCCTTGCAGGACCAGGTCGGCGCCCTCTTCTCCCACCCACGCCGTCGGCGATCCCCCGCCTCCGGCGTCCGGGCCGATCCCGACGAACCGTAACGTCATCGCGCGCTCCCGCGTCGAGTCGGTTGCGCACAGGTGCGCAACGACCGTCCCGCGCACCGGCACCCTCGGTCAAGGACGCGGCTTGGCGGGCTTCCACAGCGGGTGGGCCACCCGGTTTCCCTGTCTTCGCATCCATGGGCACGCCTCCGACGCCTGCTACTTTGCGTTATGAATACGCATCACGCAGTGACAATCAGGGGAGTACCCGTGCGCAACCGCGTTATCGCCGTCCTGGCCGCCCTGCCTATCGTTCTGGGGGGTGCTCCGGCCATCGCGGCGCCGACCGCCCAGGACGAGACCCGCTACGTTGCCCTCGGCGACTCCTACGCCGCCGGCAATGCCGCAGGCGCCTACGACACGACCAGTGGCGCCTGCCGTCGCAGCACCCGCGCCTACCCCGCCCTGTGGGCCGCGCAGCATGCGGTGAGCGACTTCCGGTTCGCCGCGTGCAGCGGGGCAACCACCGCCGACGTGCTGCGGCAGCAACTGCCCGCCCTCAGCCGGAACACCACCCTGGTCACCCTGACCATCGGTGGCAACGACCTGGAGTTCAGTGACAGCACCACGTCCTGCCTGCTGCCGACGTCCACCGACGCCGCCTGTGACCGGGCACTGGACGAGTCGGAGCGCCTGCTGCGCGAAGAGCTTCCGCAGAAACTGCAGGAGACTCACCAGGCGATCGAGAAGGCGGCGCCGAACGCGAAGGTCGTGGTCACCGGATACCCGCATCTCCTGGAGACCGGAAGCCAGTCGTGCACCGTGGGCACGCCCGCACGACGGATGCGGTTCAACTCCCTCACCGACGAGACGAACGAGCTGACCAGGGAGCTGGCCGAAAAGCAGGGTTTCCTCTTCGCCGACGTACGCGACCCCTTCGACAGCCACGGCATCTGCACCACCACCGGCCGGCAGGAATGGATCACCCGCCTCACCCTGCCCACCTGGGCCTCCTTCCACCCCACCGCCACCGGCCACGCCCAGGGCTACCTTCCGCCCGTGACCGCGGCGATCAACGGCTGACCCGGAGACGGAGATGCCCGTCATCACCTTGTGCGCGGAGTCGGTGAGGAGCGTCCGGGGCGCGTAGCCGCCCCAGCCCCCGCTGGTCAGGAAGGGCTGGGGGCCGTTCCCGGGCCGCGGAGGCCGAGAGTCCACTCGGCCGAGCCCGACAACCCCGGTTCCCCAGACACATCGAACCCGTCTCAAGCGAGTGGTGCTGAGCGCCGGACCACCCCCGACTGGGGGTGCGGTGGGCAAGACGCGGACGACCGACCCACCCGTCGGCCGCGTTCCGGGGCACTGCGCGTGTCCTGATCCGCATACGGCAGCCGCGGCCGCCCGATCCTGTCGGCGCGGCCCGCGCCGTCTCCCTGCCGTGGTCCGACCACGACTGGGCCGCCGCGTGGGTCGTCCCGCAGACAGCCGATGTCCCGCCTCATCTGGCATGTTCACGCAGCCTGTAGATTTGGGCTCCGTGATCAACAGTAACGGGCACACGGTCGTCGCCGAGCGGTACGTACTGACCGAACGGCTGGGCAGCGGCGGAATGGGCACCGTGTGGGGTGCCTGGGACCATCTGCTGCAGCGCGCGGTCGCCGTGAAGGAACTGCACGTCGTGGCCCATGGCGAGGAGCAGCGGGCACGGATGCGCCGGGTGCTGACGGAGGCGCGCGCCATCGCACGGGTCTCCCATCCTCATGTGATCGACATCTACGACCTGGTCGAGTACGACGACCGGCTGTGGATCGTGATGGAGCTCGTCTCCGGTGGCTCACTCGCCGATCGCCTCAAGGCGGGCGGTCCCCTGCCGGCGGCCGACGTCGCCCGACTCGGGCTCCAACTGCTGTCCGCTCTGGATGCCGTGCATGCCACTGGAGCGCTGCACCGTGACGTGAAGCCCGCCAACGTGCTGCTACGGGCCGACGGCAGCGCCGTGCTCACCGACTTCGGGATCGCCGCGCTCGCCGACCAAGCGCACACTGCGACCGGCGGAGTCGTCGGCTCGGTCGAGTTCATGGCCCCCGAGAGAATGCGGGGCCTGCCCGCCGATGCCTCCAGCGACTTCTTCTCCCTCGGTGCGACACTGTGCTCGCTGGCAACAGGCGCACCACCCTTCGCCCGCCCGGAGCCGACGGCAGTCATGCACGCCGTCGTCTACGAGCCGCCCGAGGTCGCACCGAGCGCGGGCGCCCTGCGCGGCATCATCGAAGAGCTGCTCCACAAGGAACCCGCCCAGCGGCCGGCCCCCGCCATGATCGCTCATGCACTGCGATCAGCCATCGCCCAGGAGGACCGGCCTCTGCAGCCCACCCGGCGCCATGCCCCGGTCACCGCCAGGCGTCGCCGTGTCCGGCCATGGAAAGCCGCCGTCCTGGCGGGGGTGCTGCTGGTGGGCGGAGTCGGGGCGGGTCTTTACTGGACGGCCGGCAGCTCACGCGCGCCGGCAGCCGGCGCTGAGGCGAAAGCCACCCCGCATCAGATCGATGCGGTGATGGCGGTGCCGGGAGCCGAGGACCGGTTCTGGGTGTTCTCGGGCAGCCGGTACGTTCTGCTCGAAGCCGGTGACAGCCCGGCGGCCGCGCGC
>NZ_BAAAUD010000045.1:0-6099 GCF_039533765.1 Streptomyces enissocaesilis
CACGCCAAGTTCGTCCCTGGTCATTTTCAGGCAACTTCCCGGAGCCTGATCGGAGCAGCAGCCGTCACTCAGCGTGCGCGCATCACGGAAAGCGAGCCAGAACCGGAGGTCGTGAACAAAGCCAGGGCGTCACACTGCGCTGGCGAGAGCAGTCCGACGTCATCACTTGCCAACTAGCCTGCGCCGGCACACTGATCAAACCCCGGGACGGACAGACCGCCCCGGCCGTACGGTCACACCAAGTCCAGTACTGACCTGCCCAGGAGACGTAGTGATCCCAGCACAACACCCCTACGAAGCGAACTACAAGCAGGAAGAGGACGGCCGCACGGTCTACAGGAGCAAGCCCGTCATTGCCTGGAACGACGAGGGCCAAGCGCTCGTCGTTGATGAGCGCAACGGTCGACTTGTCCCGGCGAACAACGGCCGCACCTTCACCGGGCTCTCGGAAGGCGGACACCCTGTTGTCGCCGCCATCCCTGGGGGTGGGTGGAGCGCTCGGTTCAAGAACCAGGACGGCACGTTCACCGTGGACCCGCTGGTGGCCTGGACCGTCCGAAGTGACGGCATTCTCACCCCCGTCGACACCGACACCACCGGCGTGTGCGATGACCCCACCGCCATGAGCAACTTCGATGGCCTCGTTGCCACCGGAGCTGAGACGCGGACGGCACAACAGGACAGCTCGGCATGACCGGGCTGTTCTTCATCCCGGCCGCCGCCTCCCGACAACTGCCCGGCGTCATCCGCCGACGCTCCCGTCGTACGGCGGCCGCGCCGGGCGGGGCGGACCCGGATCCCCAGTAGGCCAGCCGTCCGATTGCCCGGGGAGTGGTGCGGCGGGCATGCTGCGCGTTCTGCGAGGAGAAGAGGGAGAGCGTGTCCGAAGACGACGACACCACAGCGGCGGAAGCGTCGCTCAGGAGGGCCGTGGAGCAGCTGTGCGGCGACGGGGCGGGTGACGGCAGCGAGGCCGCCCAGGAGGCCGTCCAGGCGCTTGCTGACGGCTCTGGGAAGGCATGGACGCCCGAGCAGGAGACGCAGATCAGAGCCATGGTGGAGCAGATCCGCAAGCTGCGGGATCTGAACCGGCCGGGCGGTGGCTGGTGGCGTCGGCGCCGGGAGTGGAGGGCCCGTGAACGGCTCGTCGACATGATGGAGGCCGGCGGCCCGGAGCTCCTGAACGAGGCGGAGCTGCGGCACTGGAAGAGCCACGCGATGGTGGAGCTGCTGCTGAAGTTCACCGACACCGCGATGAAGAAGGACGACACGGTGGAGACGCTCGCCCGGTTCGAGGCGCTGAACGCCGTGACGTACGAGGACTACCAGCAGGCCAAACGAGCGCTGGCGGACAGCGGTCCGAAACGGGCTGAGCCAATCAGGTGATTCGGGCGAAGAGGGATCGAGCCTGTGGCTCATCGTGGCTTGTGTGAACCAGGAAACGATCGACCACGTTGGGCACTTCACGGCCCGGATGCCGCATCAGGGGGAGCCCTACGAGCCCTCCCCAGTACCGGCGATCACCGTGCGGGAGCATCGCTGCTCTGAGGAAGCGTGCAAGGAGTGCGAGGCCAGGGATGCGCTGGCCACGGGCCGCGATGTGTACGCGGACATTGAGATGAGCCTCAAGCGCGTTCGTGATCTCCTTGAAGTCGCGGCCCTGATGGGGCCAGCCGACCATGACGTGCGGATCTCCTATCTGAGCAGTCCCATGACTCCGGGCAGCGGGTGCGGCTCCGGGGCGCTGGTCGACGCCGCGTACCGGAGCGTGAACGCGGCTCAGATGCTTCTCTGGGCGGCCCGCGGCCAGGACTTCCGCTATCTCGTACGGGCCAACAGCTTTCTTTCCGCCGCCGCGTACGGTGCCGCCCGCGTCACGGACCGCCAGATCGTCTTCGCGGGAATCGCGGAGGGTCCTGAGGCGGCGGGCTCCTGAGGCGATGCGGACGAAACGGAGGTCCGTGGCCCTGCGTTGCGTGAGACCCCGCATCGGGGGTGGTGCCTGTTGCCATGGTGTGGGCGGGCCCGCCCGACAGGCCGAGGTCAGCTCCGGGTGCCGCGCCACGCTTCAGCCGCCTCGTCCTCGCTCAGCTCGTAGTTCGTGGGGTACGCGGCGCCCGGCCGCTGATCGGCAACGGGATCGTCCGGGTTGTGCGTCAGGTGCGCAACGGCCCGGACACCGGGGCCGGCGTCCGGCCAGCCTGCGGGCATGGACAAGTTGATCGAGCTGGTCAGCACGCTCGCCTCCGGGGCGGTCATCGCCGTTCTGGCGTCGTGGCTGACCAGCCGCGCCCGGAACCACCAGGAACAGCACGCCGAGATCGGGGCTCTGCGAGTGCAGGCAGATGCGATGACAGTGGCGGTAATTGAACTGCAGGGCGCAGCCACCGCCAACCGGCTGCTGTGGGAGGGACGGGCCGAGCGCGGCCGGACGTTCCTGCTGACCGTGCTCGCCTTCACCGGTGGTGCCGCCCGCGCCCGGATCGCCGGCGGCACCGAGGCACAGAGCGGGCTCGTGGGCTTCGGACGCGCGGCCGAGCTTCTGAGCCGGGAGCGGGTGGCGAGCAAGCAGGCCGTGGCCGCCGTGCGCGAGCCGCTCACCCGGGCCGCTACCGCCGCCGCCCCGCTCATGCGCTCCTCCGACCCGGCGGTCGTCACCGCCACCGAGCAGCTGCTGAACGCCCTGCCGGATGTGGAGAACACCGCGCGCCTGGAGGCTGCGTTGGAGGCGTTCGGCCGGGCCGTCAACGCCGCTACCGCGCCGCAGCTGTCTTGGTGGGCACGGCGCCGTGCCGCGCGTACGACCTGACCGTGGCGGGCCTTTCGTAGGATGCGGAACGCCGCGTCCCCGGCAGCTCCAATGCCGGGGACGCGGCGCTTGTGCGGGAGCCGGCCTACAGCTCGATGTCGAGCCGTTCCACGTCGGTGAACTNCACGCCCAGGCCGTGCGCGCGGCTGTTGTTGGCGCGGAAGTACATCCGGGCCAGGCCGTCGGCCGCGATCTGCCGGAGCTGGTCCTCGCTTTTGCCCTGCTCCCGTGCGCTGAACAGCTTGTCGGCGTACTCGGGCGGCAGGGCCTGGGTAATGTCCCGGATCCGGGCATCGTCGGTGGTGCCCCCGGCCGCTTCGAACCCGAAGCGGGCACGGGTGGAGACGACCAGCCCGCCTGTGGACGCCGCCTGCTTCCTCGCCTTCGCGCGGACCTGCGGCTGCCACCGCTTCTTGACCTCGCGCTCCAGGCGGCCGCGGAGGTCCTGGCGGGGCCGCTTGAGTTTGCCCGAGACGTACCGCTCCACGGTGCGCTGGGAGATTCCGAGCGCCTGGGCGGCGGCCTTGGTGCCCTTGAGCTGCTTGACCAGGTACTTCATCTGCGCCTGGGCGCTCTGCGGGATGCGGCGGGTGAATGCCCCCTCCAGCGCGCGGTCCAGGCTGTCCCCGAGCGAGTCGACCATGGGTTACTCCCCTTCTCCGGCGCTCTGGTCGGTCTTGATGAGGTTGGAGATGTTGAAGACGCCGCCGCGCTCCTCGAACTGCTGCTCTGCCCACAGGACCGTCTGGGTGCCCTGGTGCTTGACCATCCCGGGCAAGACCCCGAGCCGGAAGCCGCCGGGCACTGGCTTGCCCTCCTCGGTGTGCGGCAGGACGTCCAGCGGGGACGGGCCGGGCGAGGGGTAGACGATGGCGTCGGTACCGATCGCGACCGGGTACAGGTCGGCGGCGGCCGCCGTCTTCATCAGCTTGCGGTGCAGGCCGGTGCGCTGGTTGGCGAGCACGGCGGCCCGGATGTCGGGGCGCCACGTCCACCGGTCCAGCGCCGGGTAGGGCTCGTAGTAGGGCACCTGGCCCCGGGAGCGCTGGCGCAGCTTGCCGATCGCGCCCTTCGCCGTCGCCTTGATCGCGGTCTCCAGCAGCGCCATCGTCGGGTCGACCTGCTTGCGGCGCGCCATCGCCTCGAGGAACTCTTGGCCCTGGAGGTCGGTGGTGACGCCCATGTCGGCCATCGTCTCCACGTAGGCGTCGCGCAGCCGCTTGTACCAGGAGTCCAGGTAGCGGCCGGTCTGCGTGCGGACGTGCGCCTCGATCGGCGCGACGTCGAATCCGAGCTCCACCGCGTAGGCGACGGTGGGCGTGGCGTACCAGGCCGGGCCCTCGGGGTGGTCGCCCTTCGGCGTGAACGGGCTCGGGAGCCGGGAGCCGTCGACCGTGCGGCCGTTGACCCGTACGCGGGACAGGTCGACGTGGCTCAGGTCGACCAGCCACGAGCCGGGCAGCGCCGGATCGAACTTCGGGTTGTTTTCCAGGTGGGTCGGCCCGTTCAGTCCGACCGTGAGCCCGTTCGCGGCCGCGGCGAACGACATGTTGATGTCGACGACGACCAGGTACGGGTTGGCGCACTCCTCATCGGTCAGCGGCCGGCACCAGTCGTACGGCTCCTCCATCAGCATCTCTGCCGGAGTACGGATGTGGTGCCGGGCGAACCCCGCGTTCTTCAGGATCGGGTGCTCGTCCGGCACCTCGCACGGCACGACGGCGTACTTGGCGGTGATCGCGTCATCGTTGAACGCGGGCTTGAACTCCCCGGTCGCCTCGTCCTTCTGCGCGCGGGTGGGCGGGCGCAGCGCGGTCATCAGCTCCAGGCCGGTCGTCGCGGTGGAGCCGCGCGGCGTGATCACCCGGGCCGCGTACAGACCGAGGTACTGGACGAGTTCGGCCGGGTGCATCGTCGGCAGCTGCGGGTTGTCCTTCTTGTCCCACTCGCGGGCGTCCAGCGCGTTCCACGGCAGGATGCACAACTGGACGCAGCGGCGCCGGGAGCCCTCGGGGTCTCGGTAGACCCGGGCCCACGGACCGAAGCCGCGCTGGCTCATCTGGAGCCCAGCCCGGTCGATCTGCTTGACCACCTTGTGGCCGGACGGGAGTCGGCCCGCGTGCCGCTCCTCCTCCGACAGCGCGACCGGCAGGCCGAAGCGCTCCAGCGCGGACGCGGTGAGGACGAGGATCGGGTCGGCGTCGCGGCCGTTGCGGTGCAGCCGGGCCTGACCGAGGCGGGCCTCGGTCAGCGTCCAGTCGACCAGCGCCGGGATCGTCTTGGCGGGCACGTCCAGGACCAGGCCTCCGACGCAGTACGCCGACACCTGCCCGTCCTCGCAGTCGATGACCGCGAGCGGACCGTTCTCGAAGCGCGGGTCGACGGCGGCCGCCGACGCCGTAGTCTTCTTCGCCACCGCCTTCTTCGCACCCGGGCGCCGCGACGACGCGGCGGGCTTCACGGCGGGCGCCGGTCGTACGGCAGCAGCCGGGGCCGGGGGCGCCGGCGCTTCGGCCGCCGGGGCGGGAACAGGCGCGGGGCCGGTGAACGCCTCCGGGATTACCGGCGCCGGAGCCGGGGTGGACGCGTCGGCGGCCGGGGTGGGGAAGCGGGCGGCGAGGCCCTCCAGCAGCCGGGCGTACGCGGCGCGCTTCGGCGGCCGCGGCTCGGTCTCGCCCGACTCCCAGTTGCCGATGGTCTCCCGTCGGCTCTTGAGGGCCTTCGCGATCTGTTCCTGGCTCAGGCCAGCGGCCTCGCGCAAACGCTTGCGCTCTCCGGGTGTCGGGAGATCGTCCTGAGCGACCTCTTCCAACAGCGCATCGACCGCGCTGAACAGCTCGTTCTCAGTGGGCACAGAGTTCACCTCCACGCCACACTCTACCCCAATTGCACGCCGGATTTAACATTGGATTTCACATGGATCGCTCATTGCGGCTATGGTCTGCCGAGACGATCTAGATCATGGAAGTGCTGGATGTCCTTCGTCATCCAATCGAGGCGTTTGACAGCGAACCTAGCCGCTCGGCTTCTCTCCCCACAGAATCGTCACTTCGGCGGGGAGGTTGACCGCAGCCCGTTGCCGATCCAGGGTGGGCCCCTCCGCGCGGTCCGTGTGCCGGCAGCGTCTACCAACCGGGCAAGCACCTGGGCCCGTTGTCAGTGCGCCATGCGACCCTCGGCCCCGTCTAGGCAGTGTCTGATGGCTCTTGTCCGGGGCGGTGGATCTGTTGCCGTTCCGGGCAGGAGTCCGTCATGGTGCGTCGGCATGAACTGACGAATGCTCAATGGGA
>NZ_BAAAUD010000046.1:0-25454 GCF_039533765.1 Streptomyces enissocaesilis
GGTGCGGGGAGCGGGTGCGGGGAGCGGGTGCGGGGAGCGGGTGCGGGGAGCGGGTGCGGGTGCGGGGAGCGGGTGCGGGGAGCGGGTGCGGGGAGCGGGTGCGGGTGCGGGGAGCGGGTGCGGGGAGCGGGTGCGGGGAGCGGGTGCGGGCCTGGGCGCGGCACAGGTGCGGTCCGTTCCGCGTACGCCAGTCGCCGTGCGTACCGCCACCCCAGCGGCCCCGCCGTCACGCGTGGTTTGTTCGTCCGGCATTCGAGCGACGATAGAAAGGGGCGTCGTTCCCGCCCCTCGCCGGATGGATTCGTCTCGACGATCGGAGACCCCGTGCCGACCACCCAAGCCGCCATCACCTCTGCGGAGGCGCACAGCGCGCACAACTACCATCCGCTCCCCGTCGTCGTCGCTTCGGCGGAGGGCGCCTGGATGACCGATGTCGAGGGGCGCCGCTACCTCGACATGCTCGCCGGGTACTCCGCGCTCAACTTCGGCCACGGCAACCGCCGGCTCATCGATGCGGCCAAGGCGCAGCTGGACAGGGTGACGCTGACCTCGCGGGCCTTCCACCACGACCGGTTCGCCGAGTTCTGCGCGCGCCTCGCCGAACTGTGCGGCATGGACATGGTGCTGCCGATGAACACCGGGGCCGAGGCGGTGGAGACCGCCGTGAAGACGGCGCGCAAGTGGGGCTACAAGGTCAAGGGCGTGATGGACGGCACGGCGAAGATCGTCGTCGCGGCCAACAACTTCCACGGCCGTACGACGACCGTCGTCAGCTTCTCGACGGACCCCGAGGCGCGCGCGGACTTCGGCCCCTACACGCCGGGGTTCGAGATCGTTCCGTACGGCGATCTGACGGCGCTGGACGCCGCGGTGACCGACAACACCGTGGCCGTGCTGCTCGAACCCATCCAGGGCGAGGCGGGGGTCCTGGTCCCGCCGGCCGGGTACCTGGCGGGCGTGCGGGAGCTGACCCGCGCGCGGAACGTCCTCTTCGTCGCGGACGAGATCCAGTCGGGCCTCGGACGTACGGGCAGGACCTTCGCCTGCGAGCACGAGGGCGTGGTCCCGGACATGTACGTCCTGGGCAAGGCGCTGGGCGGCGGCGTCGTACCGGTGTCCGCGGTCGTGTCGTCGGCCGAGGTGCTGGGCGTGTACGGGCCGGGCGAGCACGGTTCGACGTTCGGCGGGAACCCGCTGGCCTGCGCGGTGGCGCTGGAGGTCATCGCGATGCTGCGCACCGGCGAGTTCCAGGAGCGCGCCACCGAGCTCGGCGACCACCTCCACCAGAAGCTGGGGCTGCTGGTGGGCGGTGGCGCGGTGGAGGCGGTGCGCGGCCGCGGGCTGTGGGCGGGCATCGACATCGCCCCGTCGCTCGGCACCGGCCGGCAGCTCTCCGAGAAGCTGATGGACCGGGGCGTGCTGGTCAAGGACACCCACGGTTCGACGATCCGGATCGCCCCGCCGCTGGTGATCAGCAAGGAGGACCTGGACTGGGGCCTCGACCAGCTCGTCGCGGTGCTGGAGGACCAGGGCCAGGGGTAGGGGGGGCCTGCCCGCGCCCGTGCGTTCGCTGCGGGGTCCCGCGGTGAACGCACGGGCGCGGTCGGAGCGCGGCCGGGTGGCGCTCAGGTCGCGGTCAGCTCGCGGGGCAGCGCACCGTGGGGTTCCACGGGTCGAACAATCCCTTCGGGTTGGACTTGTACAGCCAGACATGCAGGTCGTAGTGGATCGGCATGCCCGGCTCGTGGCCTTCCATCGGCCCGTCGAACTTCTTGCCGAACATCGACGGGCGGTCGTCGTCCGTCTCCAGGTTCTGGTCGCGGTCGACGACGAGGTACTCCACCGCCACCAGCTTCCGCTTCTCGCCCTTCGGCCCGGGCTCGTACAGCAGGGCCGCCGGCCGGGCCGGGTCCGTGGACCCGATGTTCTTCCGATTGACGTAGTGATAACCCATGCCGCCCGCGCCCGGCAGGTCCGCGCACGCGTCGGTCCGCTCGAAGCCGTGCTTCACCGCGAGCGGCTCCCAGAGGTACTTGGCCGTCGCCACATAAGCCTTGGCGAGGTCGGCCTGCCTCTTCTTCTCTCTGCCAGCGTTGTCGTTCCCGGCCTGCGCCGGACCGGCTGCCAGGGCCAACGAGGAGACGACGGCGAGCGCGAGCGCCGCCTTGGCCGTGCGTGCGGGCATGCGAACTCCTGGAGAGTGAGGGCCCGGCGGATGCGCCGGGCCTGAGCTGGCCCTCCCCTGGACCTCACCCCGGTCCACGTGAGCAGAGTGTCCTTCGGGGCGGCGCGCTGCACGCGGGGTGGCCCATTGGGCTGACGCCCCGGACCGCCGCCGGCTCTCAGAGGATGACGTGGGGCAGGAAACGGGCGTACTCGTCCGTGATCAGGCCGGACGACTCGCGGATGCCGAGACCGGCCGCCTCGTTCTCGACGACCCACGCTCCGAGCACCACCCGGTTGCCGTCGAAGTCGGGCAGCGGGGCCAGTTCCTGGTAGCAGAGGCGCTGTTCGCCCGTGGCCGGAGCGGGGGCCGCGCCCGGCTCGTGGACCGTGACGCCCGCGCCCTCGCGGCCGAGCAGCGGCTTGGCCACGTACCCGGGGCCGTCGGCCGCGGCCAGTTCGCGCGGGCCGTCGAGGTACGCGGCGAGCAGGTTCGGGTGGCCGGGGTAGAGCTCCCAGAGGACCGCCAGCAGCGCCTTGTTGGAGAGCAGCATCTTCCAGGCCGGCTCGATCCAGCAGGTGGTGCCGGTGCCGCCGCCGTTGTCGAGGGTCTCCAGGACGTGCGGGCCGAAGCGGTCGGTCGTCAGCCACTCCCACGGGTAGAGCTTGAAGCAGCTGCGGATGAAGCGCAGACGGCCGTCGACGAAGCGGCCCGAGAGCCGGTCCCAGCCGATCTGTTCGACGGACAGCGCCTCGGTGGCGATGCCGGCCTGCTGGGCGGTCTCGCGCAGGTACGCGACCGTCATCAGGTCCTCGCCGAGCTCGTCGCCCTCCGAGTGGACGAAGTGCAGCGGCCCGGGCGGCAGGAGCGGCGCCTGACGCCGCCAGGCGTCGACGAGCCGCTCGTGCAGGGAGTTCCACTGGTCGGCGCCGGGGAAGCGCTCCTCCATCCAGAACCACTGCGGGCTGGCCGCCTCCACCAGCGAGGTGGGCGTGTCGGCGTTGTACTCCAGCATCTTGGCCGGGCCCGTGCCGTCGTACCGCAGGTCGAACCGCCCGTAGACGGAAGGAAGTTCGGCCCGGCGGTGCCAGGAGGCGGCGACGCGCGAGGCCAGTCCCGGATCCGTGATGCCGAGGTCGGCGAAGCGGTCGTGCTCGACGATGTGCGCGGCGGCGGCCAGGCACATGGCGTGCAGTTCCTCGACGACCTCCTCCAGCGCCTCGACCTCGGGCAGCGAGAACGCGTAGTACGCGCTCTCGTCCCAGTACGGGCGCAGCGACCCGTCGGGGAAACGGGTCAGCGGATAGACGAGGCCCTGCTCCTCGACGGTCCGCTGCCAGCCGGGGCGGGGTTCGATCGTGTGTCGCTTCATCGGCGCGTACCCGGGGTGCCTGGAGATTCCACGGTCCGTCAGCCGCCGCCGGAGCCCGAGCCGGAACCGAAACCGCCCCGGTCGACCGCGGACTNTCGGGCAGCACCTTGTGGGTCTTCGGGTCCACGCACCGCCGGTCGGGCTCCGAGCCGCAGGCGGTGAGCGTCGCCGCGAGGACGCCCATGCCGCCGAGCAGCACGGTGCCCGACCTCAGTTTGCGCCGTCGTACCGCCATGTTCCGGCCCCTTCCCCGTCGTTCGAACCGGTCCTCCGGACCCTCCGCCAGACTAGAGGGCCCGCTTCCGCCACCGGAACCCGGTGCGCGATCCTCTCCCCTCTAGAGTCGTTTTGTGCTCCTTGGGATGATCTGCGCGCTCTGTTCGGCGGTCTGCATCGGTACGGCCTCCGTCCTCCAGGCCGTCGCGACCCGCGCCACCCGGCCCGGCAGCGGCAGCGGAATCGACGTGACGCTGCTGCTGCGCGCCCTGCGCCAGTGGCGGTACACCGTCGGTCTCGCCCTCTACGGCCTCAGCTTCGCGCTCCAGGTCGTCGCCCTGCTCACCCTTCCGCTGTACGCCGTCGAGGCGGCCCAGGCCGCCAGCCTCGCCGTCACCGCGGTGGCCGCCGCCCGTGTGCTGGGGGTCCGCCTCAGCCGTACGGAGTGGGGCGCGGTGGCCGCGGTCTGCGCGGGCCTGGCGGTGCTCGGGTTCTCCTCCGGCGCGGAGGGCGGGAGCGAGGGCCCGCCCGCCCTGCGGTACGCCCTGCTGGGCATCGCGTGCGCCGTGCTGCTCGCGGGCGCGCCGGCGGGCCGCCTGCCCGGCCGGTCCCGCGCCCTGGTCCTGGGGCTCGGCGCGGGCACCGGCTTCGGGGTGGTGTCGGTCTCGGTGCGGCTGCTCGACGGCCCGACGCCTCCGCCACTCGTCGCCGACCCCGCCGCGTACGCGCTGCTGCTGGCCGGCGGCGCGGCGTTCCTGCTGCTCGCCTCGGCGTTCCAGCGCGGTTCGGTGACCACGGCGACGGCGGGGATGGTGGTGGGTGAGACGGTCGGCCCGGCCGTGGTGGGCGTCGTCTGGCTCGGCGACCGTACGCGGGACGGCCTGGCGGCGGCCGCGGTCGTGGGGTTCGTGGTGGCGGTGGCGGGGGCGCTCGCTCTGGCCCGGTTCGGCGAGGCGGCGGTCGGCGCGGTGGCACAGGAGACGACCCCGGCCCCTTCCAGAAAAGACTGAGGCCGGGGCGGAAGCCGGGTCCGGGACGGAAGCCGAAGCCGAGGCCGCCGACCGGGAACCCACCGGAGTGGTTTATCGTTCACCCTTATGTGGGGCGGAAGGAGAAGCCGGAAGGCGTCCGCCGCACCCACACCCCACACGGCCCCGGTCGGTCCCCCCGTCCGGCCGGGGCTCCCCCTTTCCTGTCCGGTTTCCTGTCCGGGCCGAGCCGTCACCCGCGGTTCACGGCAGCGCCCGGCACAGCGCGTCCAGTGCCCCCGCCCACGCGCTGTCCGGCGGTGTCCCGTATCCGATGACCAGTGCGTCCCGGTCCCGCTCCACCGACGGATGCCGGAAGCTGTCCACGCCGTGCAGCGCGAGCCCCTGCCACGCCGCCGCCTGCACCACGGACCGTTCCGTGCCCGCCGGCAGTTCGAGCACCGCGTGCAGCCCGGCCGCGACCCCCGTCACCCGTACGTCCGGCGCCCGCTCCGCCAGCGCCGCCACCAGCTGGTCGCGGCGCCGCCGGTAGCGCAGCCGCATGGAGCGCACATGGCGGTCGTACGCCCCCGAGCCGACGAACTCCGCGAGCGTGAGCTGGTCCGGCGCGCTCGACACCCAGTCGACCGGCCCCTTGGCCTCCACCACCTCCTCCACGAGTTCCCGGGGCAGCACCATCCAGCCCAGCCGCAGGCCCGGCGCGAGCGACTTGCTCGCCGTCCCCAGGTAGACCACGCGTTCCGGATCGAGTCCCTGGAGGGCGCCGACGGACTGCCGGTCGTAGCGGAACTCCCCGTCGTAGTCGTCCTCCAGGATCAGTCCGCCCGTACCGCGCGCCCAGTCGACGGCGGCCGCGCGGCGGTCCGGATGCAGCGCGACCCCGATCGGGAACTGGTGGGCCGCCGTCAGCAGCACCGCCCCGGCGCCCCGCAGCTCCCCCAGCTCCCCGGTGCGCGAGCCGAGCCCGTCGAACCCCAGCGCCGGGGTGCGCAGTCCCGCGTCGGCGAGCAGGTTCCGGTGGACGTCGAGGCCGTACGACTCCACCGCCACCTCCCGTGCGCGGCGCTTCCTCAGCACCTTCGCCATGAGCATCAGCCCGTGCGCGAAGCCCGAGCAGATGACGACCCGGTCCGGCGTGGCCCGTACGCCGCGCGCCCGGGCCAGGTACGCGGCGACGGCGGTGCGCAGTTCGACGCGCCCGCGCGGATCGCCGTACCCGAAGGCGTCGTGGGGCGCGGCGGTCAGCGCGCGTCTGGCCGCCTTCAGCCACTCGGCACGCGGAAAGGACGCGAGGTCGGGGGCGCCGGGCAGGAGACTGTACGCCGGTGTGCGGCGGGCACCGCGCCGGGACCCGTCGGCCGGCCGGCCGACGGCCCGCTGGGAGGCGGCCCGCTGGGGTGCGGCCCGCTGGGCGACATGCGTGCCCGAGCCCTGGCGGGCGGTGAGCCAGCCCTCGGCGACCAGGCCGGCGTACGCGTCGGCGACGGTGTTGCGGGCGATGCCGAGGTCGACGGCGAGGGAGCGGGAGGGCGGCAGCCGGGTGCCGGGGGCCAGCCGGCCCGTGCGGACGGCTTCGCGCAGGGCGTCCATCAGGCCCGTACGCAGCCCGCGGCCGCTCAGCTCGACATGGAGGTCGACTCCGGCGGTGACATCGGCCGCCGCCGCATTGGCCCATGAACTCGTCACGGAAATGGACCATACCGGTGGGCCGACGGGCCCGTAGCGTCGTCCCCATGAGCACAGACACGACGACAGACACGGCGACGCCGGACGCGAACGCCACGACCACCGAGTACGCCCACGAGCACACGCCCCGCCTGGACTGGGCGAAGCTGGCGCCCGATGTCTACAAGGCCATGATCGGGTTCGAGATCGCGGCGAAGAAGGGCCTCGACCCCGTCCTCGTCGAGCTGGTCAAGATCCGCGCCTCGCAGATCAACCACTGCGCCTTCTGCATCGACATGCACGCCAAGGAAGCACTCGCCGCGGGCGAGTCGGCCGAGCGGATCATCCAGCTCACCGCCTGGGAGGAGTCCCGGCACTTCTACACGGAGCAGGAGGCCGCGGCGCTCGAACTCACCGAGGCCGTGACCGTCCTGACGGACGGGTTCGTCCCCGACGCGGTGTGGGAGAAGGCCGCCGAGCACTTCGACGAGGCCCAGCTGGCCCGGCTGACGGCCCTGATCACGGCCATCAACTCCTGGAACCGGTTCGGCGTGACGACCCGCATGGTCCCGGGCCACTACACCCCGGGCGCCATCAAGCGCTGACGCACGGCGGGGGGCCCGCCGCCGGTACGGGCAGCGGGCCCCCCGTCCCGCCTCGGCCGCCGCTCACTTCTCCGGCATCCAGGCCTTCCACGTCGACTCGTTCGCCTCGACCCACTTCTCGGCCGCGGCCTCGGGCGCCATCTTCTCGTCCGCGATCATCAGGGCGACCTCGTTCTGCTGCTCGGTCGTCCACCTGAAGTTCTTCAGGAACTCCGCCGCCTCGCCGCCGTTCTTCGCGAAGTCCGCGTTGAAGAACTTCTGGAGCGGCGTCTTCGGGTAGCCGCAGGCGGTCTTCTCCGGGACGGCGTCGCAGCCTTCCTCGTACTCGGGCAGCTTCACCTCGACCATGTCGATCTCGGCGTTCAGCCACTGCGGCGTCCACCAGTACGTCAGGAACGGCTTCTTGGCCTCGGCGTACTTCTGCATGGCCGTGATCTGGCTGGCCTCGGAGCCGGCGTAGGTCGTCTTCAGGTCCAGCTTCAGGTTCTTGATGATCGCGTCGTCGTTGGTGACGTAGTCGGGGGATCCTTCGAGGAGCTCGCCCTTGCCGCCGCTCTCCGCGGTCCGGAAGTCCTCGGCGTACTTGTTGAGGTTCCTCCAGTCCGTGACGTCCGGGTGCTTGTCCGCGTAGTACTTCGGCACGAACCAGCCGATGTGCCCGGTGACACCGAGGTCGCCGCCCCTGACGACGGTCTTCTTGGTGTCGACGTACCGCTTCTCCTCCTCGGGGTGGCCCCAGTCCTCCAGGATCCCGTCGATGTTGCCCCTCGACAGCGCGTCCCACGCGAGGACCTCGCCCATCTGCTGGGTCCTGACCGTGTAGCCCAGTTCCTCCTCCAGGAGGTACGCCGCCACAGCGGTGTTGGCCTGGGCCCCGACCCACGACGGGACGGTCAGCCTGACGGTCTTCGTGCCGCCGACGACGCTGCTCCTGCCGGTCTCGGCGGCTGTGCACCCGCTGAGCGCGAGCAGTCCGAGGGCGGCGGCGCAAGCGGTGGCCGTACGGAGTTTCCGCGTGTTCGTGCGCATGGTGAGGGGGTCTCTCTTCTCGGCGGGAAGGGCGGCGGAGGCGAGCGGGCGGGCGGTCAGCCGCGGGAGCGGGCGCGGGCCGTGCCGGGCTGGGTGAGCCGGTCGAGCACGAGTCCGAGGCAGACGATCGCCGCGCCGGCGGTCATGCCGACGCCCATCTCACCGCGCGAGAGGCCCTTCACCACGTCGTAACCGAGCGCGCCGCCGCCGACGAGGCCGCCGACGACGACCACCGCGAGCACCAGGACCACGCCCTGGTTGACGGCGAGCTGGAGCGCCGGACGGGCCAGCGGCAGCTGGACCTGGAGGAGCTGCTGCCGGGGGCTCGCGCCCAGGGAGCGCGCGGCCTCCAGCGCGGACGGGTCGACGTCCCTGATGCCCCGGGTGGTGATGCGGACGACGGCGGGCAGCGCGTACACGACGGCCGCGATGATCGCGGACGCGCGTGTGACGCCGAACAGCGCGACCACCGGGATCAGGTACACGAACTGCGGCATCGTCTGCATCGCGTCCAGCACCGGCCGCATCCACCGCTCGAAGCGCCCCGCCCGCGCCGCCGCGATGCCGAGCGCGAAGCCCAGCAGCAGCGTCACGACGAGCGCCGCGATCACCTGGGAGAGCGTGTCGAGGGACTTCGTCCATACGCCGAGCACGCCGACGGCGCCCATCGCGAGCGTCGAGGTGAGCGCGGTCGCCCACGACCCGGCCAGCCACGCCAGAGCGGCGACGAGCAGCAGCAGCGCCCACCAGGGCAGCCAGACCAGACCGTCGCGCAGCGGGTTGAGCACCCACAGCGTGAAGTTCTCCGACCAGACGTCCGTGCCGCCGAGGACCGGGACGCCCGAGGCGAGGTGCGCGGTGACCCAGTCCTGGGCCCTGTTGACGGGCGTGGAGATGTCGTACGTCCAGCCTTCCGGCCAGGTCCGCGCCGACAGCGCGCGGCCGGTCACGGCGGCGGCCGCGGTGACCGCCGCGACCAGCGCCCAGCCGCGCCATCCGTGCAGCAGCCGGGAGCCGCCCGGCGCGGTGGCGGCGAGCCGCTCGCCCGCCGCCGCGGTGGTGCGGTCGAGCCAGACCGCGATCAGCACGATCGGGACACCGGCCGAGAGCGCCTTGCCGACGTCGACCGTGGACAGCGCCGAGTAGACCTCTTCGCCGAGGCCGCCGGCGCCGACGAGGGCCGCGATGACGACCATCGAGAGCGCCATCATGATCGTCTGGTTGAGGCCGAGCAGCATCTCCTTGCGGGCCAGCGGCAGCCGCGCCGTCCACAGCCGCTGCCGTCCGTTCGCGCCGAGCGAGGCCGCGGCCTCCAGGACGCCGGCGTCGGCGCCGCGCAGTCCGAGCGCCGTGAGGCGGGCCATCGGCGGGGCGGCGTAGATGACCGTGCAGAGGAGGGCCGCGGGCGTACCGGTGCCGAAGACGAGCACGAACGGCAGCAGGTAGGCGAAGGCCGGCATGACCTGCATCGTGTCGAGCACCGGGCGCAGCATCCGGTGGAAGCGGTCGGAGAGTCCGGCCACGAGCCCGAGCAGGATGCCCAGTACGGAGGCGAGCGCCACGGCCACGACCATCAGCGCGATGGTGAGCAGCGTGGCGTCCCACATGCCGAGCAGCCCGCAGACGGCGAACACGGCGGCCGCGGTGCCCGCCGTCTTCGCGCCGCGCCGGTCGAGCCCGGCGGCGCGCCACGCGAAGAGCACCGCCAGGACGGCGAAGCCCGGCCAGCCGAGCGCGTTCAGGCCGTTGTAGACGGCGGAGACCGCGTCGGTGGCGGTGTTGGAGAGGTGCAGCAGGAAGTACAGGAAGAGGGGGTGGGTGTCGCGGTGGTCGATGACCCACGTGTTGGCGTCGTCGAGCGGACCCGACACGTCGACGGTCAGGCCGGCGGGCCAGCCGCCGCCGCCCCACAGCACGGCGCCGAGCGGTACGAGCACGAACGCGGCGACGGCCAGCGCGAGCAGCTTCCGGCCGGCCCGGTGACGTACGGCAGCGGCGAACCGGCCCGGCGCGCCCCCTGCCGCCGCCTTGTCCTCCACGGGCGCGGTGACGACCGCCGTCATGCGGCGACCGCCTTCGTCGTGCCCAGGCCCGCGACGACGGCGAGCAGCCCCTGGTGGTCGACGATGCCGACGCAGCGTCCGTTCTCCATGACGCGGGCGGGCGCACCGGTGCGGGCGACGGCCTCGATGGCGGCCGAGACGGTGGCGTCGGGGGAGACGGACACGCCGGTCTCGGTCTCGCGCGCGTCGTCGGCGGGGCGCATGGCCGTGCGTACGGTCATGACCTGCTCGCGCGGTACGTCGCGCACGAAGTCCCGCACGTAGTCGTCGGCGGGCGCGCCGACGATCTCCTCCGGGGTGCCGAGCTGCACGATCCGGCCGTCCCGCATCAGCGCGATCCGGTCGCCGAGCCGCAGCGCCTCGCTCAGGTCGTGGGTGATGAAGACCATGGTGCGGCCCTCCTCGTGGTGCAGGCGGACGACTTCCTCCTGCATGTCGCGGCGGATCAGCGGGTCGAGGGCGCTGAACGGCTCGTCGAAGAGCAGTACTTCGGGGTCGACGGCGAGGGCGCGGGCCAGGCCCACGCGCTGCTGCTGCCCGCCGGAGAGCTGACCGGGCCGGCGCTCCCCCATCCCCGCCAGGCCGACCTTCTCGACGATCTCGGCGGCCCTGGCGCGCCGCGCGGAGCGGCCCATGCCCTGGATCTCCAGGCCGTAGGCGACGTTGTCGAGGACGGAGCGGTGCGGCAGCAGGCCGAAGTGCTGGAAGACCATGGAGGCGCGGTGGCGGCGCAGTTCGCGCAGCCGCGTCCGGTCCATGGACAGGACGTCCTCGCCGTCGATGGCGATGGTGCCGGAGGTGGGCTCGACGAGCCGGGTCAGGCAGCGTACGAGGGTGGACTTGCCGGAGCCGGACAGCCCCATGACGACGAAGACCTCCCCCTTGCGCACGTCGAAGGAGACGTCACGCACGGCGGCGGTGCAGCCGGTGCGGGCCCGCAGCTCGTCGGCGGACAGGCCGGCGCAGTCCGCATCGGCGGGTATCCGGTCGGCCTTCGGTCCGAAGACCTTCCACAGGTTCCGTACGGAGAAGACCGGTTCGGCTGTGGTCATCACGCGTCACCTCCCGGTGCGGTGGTCGGGACAAGCAGTTCGGCGCACTTCTCCCCGACCATCAGGACCCCGATCATCGGGTTCACGGCGGGCATCGTCGGGAAGACGGAAGCGTCGGCGATGCGGATGCCGTCGAGGCCGCGGACCTTCAAGTCCGGTGACACCACGGCACGTTCGTCCCAGTCGGCACCCATGCGGCAGGTGCCCGCCGGGTGGTACACGGTGTGCGCGACCTTGCGGGCGTACTCGCTGATGTCCTCGTCGGAGGTGACCTCGGGGCCGGGGCAGACCTCGCGCTTGAGCCACTTCGCCAGCGGCTCGGACTTGGCTATCTCGCGGGCGATGCGGATGCCGTCGACGAGTGTCCGGGCGTCGTAGTCGTCCTCGTCCGTGAAGTAGCGGAAGTCCAGGGCGGGCTTCACGGACGGGTCGGCGCTGGTCAGGAAGAGCCGACCGCGGCTGTGCGGCTTGGGGATGTTGGGGGTCATCGACACGCCGTGCTCGGGCCGCTCGTAGCCGAGGCGCTCGGGGTTGTCGGTGAACGGGATCTGGTAGAAGTGGAACATCAGGTCCGGGCCGCGGCTCGCCGCGTCGCGCCGTACGAACAGGCCCGCGTCGGAGTCCATCGCCGAGTTCTCGGGTATCGGCCCGTCCGTCTCCCAGACGATGACCGACTCCGGGTGGTCGAGCAGGTTCTCGCCGACGCCGGGCAGGTCGTGCACGACGGGTATCCCGAGCGCCTCGAGGTCGGCCTTCGGACCGATGCCGGAGTGCAGCAGCAGCCGCGGGGTGTCCACCGCGCCCGCGCACAGCAGCACTTCACGACCGGCCTCGACGAGGACCTCCTCCCCGTCCTTCGTCCGGACGCGCACACCGGTCGCCCGGGTCCCGTCGAACTCCAGCTTGTACGCCCAGGTCTCCAGCATGATGTGGAGGTTCGGCCGGTCGAGGAAGGGATGCAGGTACGCGACCGAGGCGGACGAGCGCTTGTTGTCCTCCGGGTGGTACGCGAGGTCGAAGAAGCCGACGCCCTCGTGGAAGGGCTCCTTGTTGAACCCTTCCACGCGCGGCACGCCGAGGGCGTCTCGCGCGGCGTCGACGAAGTCGCGGGCGATGGCGTTCCGGTCCTTCTCGTCGACCGGCACGATGTTGTTGCGCAGCCGGTGGAAGTACGGCGCCATGGAGGCGGCGTCCCACCCCTCGGCGCCGGCGGTCGCCCACTCGTCCCAGTCGGACGGCAGCGGCTGGAAGGCGATGAGGGTGTTGTGCGAGGAGCAGCCGCCCAGGACGCGGGCGCGGCTGTGCCGGATGTGGGAGTTGCCGCGTGGCTGCTCGGTGGTGGGGTAGTCGTAGTCGAGCTCACCGCCCAGCAGGCCCATCCAGCGGCGCAGCGTGAGGACTTCGGGGCGGTCGACGTCGGAGGGACCGCCTTCGATGACGGCGACGCGGACGGACGGGTCCTCGGTGAGCCGGGACGCGATCACCGAACCCGCGGTTCCGCCGCCGACGACGACGTAGTCGTATACGGGCATGGGTTGCTGCTCCTCTTCGTGCGGGGCGCCACAAAGTGCTGTCGCGTAATGGGGGGGGGAGGGTGCGGGGGCTTCAGCCCGCGAACCAGCGCACCGGGCGCGGTTCCAGGTTCTGGTAGACGTGCTTGGCCTCGCGGTACTCGGCGAGTCCGGAGGGCCCGAGCTCGCGCCCGATGCCCGACTTGCCGAAGCCGCCCCACTCCGCCTGCGGCAGGTAGGGGTGGAAGTCGTTGATCCACACGGTGCCGTGCCGCAGCCGCCCCGCGACGCGCCGCGCGCGCCCGGCGTCGGCCGTCCACACGCCGCCGGCCAGGCCGTACTCGGTGTCGTTGGCGAGGGTGACGGCCTCGTCCTCGGTACGGAAGGTCTCCACCGTCAGGACCGGCCCGAAGACCTCCTCGCGTACGACGCGCATCTCGCGGTGGCACTGGTCGAGGACGGTCGGGGCGTAGAAGTAGCCGTCGGCCGGCCGTACGTCGGACGGTTCGGGCCGGGCGCCGCCGGAGCGCAGGACCGCGCCCTCCTCCAGCGCGGAGGCGACGTACATCTCGGTCTTCGCCAGCTGCTGCGCGGAGACGAGCGGCCCGCATTCCACGCCGTCGGCCGTGCCGCGGCCGAGGCGGATCCTCGCGGCCCGGCGGGCGAGTTCGGCGACGAAGCGCTCGCGCACGGACTCCTCGACGATGAGCCGGGAACCGGCCGAGCAGACCTGGCCGCTGTGGATGAAGGCGGCGTTCAGGGCCTGGTCTACGGCGGTGTCGAAGCCCTCTTCGGTCGCGCAGGCGTCGGCGAAGACGACGTTGGGGTTCTTGCCGCCCAGCTCCAGCGCGACCTTCTTGACGGTGACGGCGGCGGCCCGCATGACCTTCGTACCACTGGCGAGGCCGCCCGTGAACGAGACGAGGTCGACATCGGGGTGCTCCGCCATGCGTGCGCCGACGGGGTCGCCCGCACCGGTGACGAGGTTGGCGACACCGGCCGGAAGCCCTGCTTCGGCCAGCAGTTCGATGAGCGCGACGGTCGTCAGCGGAGTGATCTCGCTCGGCTTGACCACGAAGGTGTTGCCCGCGGCCAGGGCCGGGGCGATCTTCCAACTCGCCTGGAGCAGCGGGTAGTTCCAGGGTGCGATGAGCGCGCAGACGCCGACCGGCTCGTGCACGACGACGCTGTGGATCCGGGGCGATCCGGCGTCGACGACCCGGCCGCCGCTCTCGCCCACGACGAGGTCGGCGAAGTAACGGAAGGCGTCGCTCACGCAGTCGACGTCGACCCGGCCCTCTTCCAGGGTCTTCCCGGCGTCACGGCTCTCCAGGAGCGCGATCTCCTCGCGGTCCCGCTGGAGCAGCCCGGCGACGCGCCGCAGCAGCGCGGCCCGCTCGGCCACCGGGGTGCGGGGCCACTCGCCCGAGTCGAACGCGGTACGGGCCGCCGCCACCGCGGCGTCGACGTCCGCGGCGCCCCCCTCGGCGACGACGGCGAAGGGCTTGGCGTCCGCGGGGTCGATGATCTCGCGCGTGGCACCGGAAGCGGCCGCCCGCCACTTGCCGCCCACATGAATGGTCTGCTGTCCCGACACGTCGCGTTTCGCCTTCCGTTCCCGATATGTTCCGCCGATAAAGACCGGCGATCGGGAGCCCTCCCCCGATGGGCAAGAACCATGCGCAACGGATGGCCGAAAGTGCTCCGCATCACGAACATTACGGATCAGAAGCTTTCAAAATCTGCTATCTGGCGTGAAGTGACCGACCGCCGTACCCACGATCTCCCGCCGCAGCGGCCACTGGGCGGCGGGTGCCGCCACGATCACGACGTACAGGTCACCGACGGAGGCGGCGAAGACGCCCGGCCCAGAGTCCGCGCAACCGGCCCCGCACGGAGGCTGCGCGCTCCGGCGATCCGTGCGGTGAGGGGACACGGAGGTTTTCGGCCAGGGGGACGACGCGCCCGATGACCTCCGCGTCGTCGATCGGCCGGGGGCGCGGTCCGGTACGCGGACGGAGCACGCCGACGCCCCCGGCGGCCGGTCGGACCGGCTGCCGGGGGCGTCGGCGCGTAGCCGCGAAACGCTGAACGCGAGACGCTGAACACTGGGATCAGATCAGGCCGAGCTCGCGCACCGCGTCGCGCTCTTCCTTGAGCTCCTGCACCGACGCGTCGATGCGCGCGCGGGAGAACTCGTTGACGTCCAGGCCCTGGACGATCTCGTACTTGCCGTCCTTGCAGGTGACCGGGAAGGAGGAGATGAGGCCCTCCGGGACGCCGTAGGAGCCGTCCGACGGGATGCCCATCGACGTCCAGTCGCCGGCCGCCGTGCCGTTGACCCACGTGTGGACGTGGTCGATGGCGGCGTTGGCGGCCGAGGCGGCCGAGGACGCGCCGCGGGCCTCGATGATCGCCGCGCCGCGCTTGGCGACGGTCGGGATGAAGGTGTCGGCCAGCCACTGCTCGTCGCCCACGACCTCGGCGGCGTTCTTGCCGGCGATCTCCGCGTGGAAGATGTCCGGGTACTGGGTCGCCGAGTGGTTGCCCCAGATGGTGAGGCGCTTGATGTCGGAGACCGGGGCGCCGGTCTTCTTCGCGAGCTGCGACAGCGCGCGGTTGTGGTCCAGACGGGTCATCGCGGTGAAGCGCTCGGCCGGTACGTCCGGGGCCGCGGCCTGCGCGATGAGCGCGTTGGTGTTGGCCGGGTTGCCGACGACGAGGACCTTGATGTCGTCCGCGGCGTTGTCGTTGATGGCCTTGCCCTGCGGCTTGAAGATGCCGCCGTTGGCGGACAGCAGGTCACCGCGCTCCATGCCCTTCGTGCGCGGGCGGGCGCCCACGAGGAGGGCGACGTTGGCGCCGTCGAAGCCGACGTTCGGGTCGTCGGTGATCTCGATGCCCTGGAGCAGCGGGAAGGCGCAGTCGTCGAGCTCCATGGCGGTGCCCTCGGCGGCCTTCAGGCCCTGCGGGATCTCCAGGAGACGCAGCTTGACCGGCACATCCGCGCCGAGCAGGTGGCCGGAGGCGATGCGGAAGAGCAGCGCGTAGCCGATCTGGCCGGCCGCGCCGGTGACGGTGACATTCACGGGAGTGCGGGTCATGGCGATCTCCGTAAGACAGCTGGCGGTGGGGGTCCCTGCCCCTCGTTGCTGGACATCCCCGGTACGCCCCGACTCCGACGCCGGTCCGGCGGCTGAATCTTGACGTGAAGAGATATCCAGCGGTCAGGCTATCCGACCCGGGGGGCGACGATCTCCCGATCCCGTGTGGTGGAGCGCACATCCCCCGAACGCGGGCGGCCGCCCGCGCGGGAGGGGGGGAAGCGCGGGCGGCCGCCCGTCAGGTGCCGTGCACCCGTGGGGGGATGTCATACGCGTTCCCCGTACGGGCGCGGGCATTCCCCTCTTCGCCGGCTGTTTTCGCCGGCTGTTCCTGGGTGGCGCAGCCCTTGACGCCGGACGCCAGGGTCGCGCACGCCTTCGCGTCACCGGCCCGGGTGACGGCGACCATGGGGGTGTACGCGTCCTTGTCCGCGTCGACCAGGCCGTTCTGTCCCTCGGCGGTCCCGGCCCTGGTGATCCGCACCGTGTCGCCCACTGCCGCCCGGGTGATACGCGCCCACGCCGCCCCGCAGGTCTTGCTGTACCGGACCTCGACGAGGGAGGTGCCCACGGTCGCGCTGGCCGTCGTCTCGGCGAACTCACCGCCGCAGCCCATGGTCTCCGGGTCCTTGCCCGTGCAGGCGTCGCCGCTGCACTCGACGCCGAGGGGCAGTCCGGGGGCCGAAGTGGCCGGCCGGGCCGTCGGCTTGTCCTTCAGGACGAGGTCCTTGTCCTTGCCCTCGCCGCCGAGGTCGGTCAGCAGTACGACGGCCGCCATGACCAGGAGCGCGCCCACGACGCCCGCGAGGAACATCGCGACCTTCCGGTGTCCGCGCCGGCCGTCCGGCGAGCCCGGGCCCGGCACTGTTCCCGCGCCCCGCCCCGGCCCCGGCCCCCTGCCGGTCCGCTGCCGCGGTGTGCCGAAGTCCTGCGGCGTACGTCCGCCCGTTCCCGTACCGGCGGTGCGCCGGCCCGGCCCGCCGCCCATGATGGGCGCGGCGGTCCGGCCGGACCCGCCCAGGGCGGCGCGCGCCTGCGAGACGCGGATCGCTTCCATGGTCATGTCGTGGCGCATCTCGGAGCGGCTCCACGCGTGTTCCGCGAGCTCCCACATGGTGGTCAGGTGGACCGCGTTCGTACCGGTCACCTCGGCCAGCGCGAGGACCGCGCCCCGGGGTGCGAGCAGCCGGCCGTTCAGATAACGCTCCCAGGACGTCTTGCTGTAGCCCGTCCGGTCCGCCACCGCCGAGACGCCGAGTCCGCTCCGGTCGACGAGCCGGCGCAGCTGGTCGGTGAACTCCTTGACCTGAGGATCGAGTTCCTCCGGCAGATCCTTCCAACGAGGCATCGCTTCCCCCTGTCCCCCGTACGTGCCTGATGTGCCCCGTGCTCTCGTGTCCCCCTGCCGAACCCCTCACGGTCCGTGGCCCGGACCGAACAGAGGGATGCGCGAAGCCAGGATGGCAGTTCCGGGGGCAGGAGCGCACGGGAGCGTTCGGGATGCGGCGTGCTCCCCCCGCGCGCCCCTCCCGGATTCCCGGACTCCCGGAAAACTGCCCCGTCGTGGCGGCCCGGCAGGCCTCGGCGGCGGTCGCCGCCGCGCTGCCCGGTCACGTACGGGAAAACCGGAGACCGGACGCCGCGCCTCGGCCCGGCACGGCGGACGTCGCGGGACCGGACGCCGGCCCCCCGGCTCCCTGGTCCCCGCCGCTTCCCTACCGCACCGTGAAGCGGACCGCCGCCTCCAGGAACGGGAACTCCAGCCACGGCCTGGGCTGGGCCATCAGCGCGAGCAGCACGATGACGGTGCCGAGCAGGCCGTACGTCGCCATGTCGGTGAAGCGCGAGCGCACGGCCAGCATGCCCACGGACGGGACCAGTCGACGTATCACGGCGCCGGAGATCAGGGCCAGGCCGATCAGCAGCGTGCCGATGCGGAAGCCGATGCCGAACGCGTCGACCGCGACGAGGAACAGCCCCAGCCCGGTCGTGCCGAGGACGGTCAGGAACGGCCACTGCCGGACCGGGGCCACGGCGTCCCCGGACGCGGCCCGCCCGCCGCCCTCGGGCCGCGCGGTGTCCCGGGTGAACATCGGGAAGCGCCGCGTGGTCCGGACGGGCCCGTCCGGGCCCGGCGCGCTGACGACACCCTTGGCCATCGGCTCGGGCTCTTCCGCGCCGATGGCCTCTTCCGCGTCCCCGGTGCCCTCCGCGTCGCGGGCGCCTTCCGCGTCCCCGGTGCCTTCCGCGTCGCGCGCGACCGCCTCCCCGACGGCCTCCACGGTGGCGGCCGGGTCGTCCGGGCTTGTACCAGCAGCCATGGGTGGCGCTTCCTTCCCGGTCAGCTCGCGGCGGAGTCGGCGTCGGCGGCGGCGCGCTCCGCCGCCTCGACGACGTTGACCAGCAGCTGGGCGCGGGTCATCGGGCCGACGCCGCCCGGGTTCGGAGCGACCCAGCCGGCGACCTCCGCGACGCCCGGGTGGACGTCTCCGACGATCTTGCCGTCCTCGTCCCGGCTGACGCCGACGTCGAGCACGGCCGCGCCCGGCCTGACGTCCTCGGGCTTGATCAGGTGCGGCACACCCGCCGCGGCGATGACGATGTCCGCCTGCCTGAGGTGCGCGGACAGGTCGCGCGTGCCGGTGTGGCACTGCGTCACCGTCGCGTTCTCGGACTTGCGGGTCAGCACCAGCGGCATCGGGCGGCCGATGGTGATGCCGCGGCCGACGACCACGACGTTCGCCCCGTTGATCTCCACGCCGTGGTGGCGGAGCAGCTGGACGATGCCGTACGGCGTGCACGGCAGCGGGCCGGGCTCGCCGATCACGAGCCGGCCGAGGCTCATCGGGTGCAGGCCGTCGGCGTCCTTGGCCGGGTCCATCAGCTCCAGGACGCGGTTGGTGTCGATGCCCTTGGGGAGCGGGAGCTGGACGATGTAACCCGTGCACTCCGGGTTCTCGTTGAGCTCCCGCACCACCGCCTCGATCTCCTCCTGGGAGGCGGTCGCGGGCAGTTCGCGCTGGATCGACGCGATGCCCACCTGGGCGCAGTCCCGGTGCTTGCCCGCGACGTACCACTTGCTGCCGGGGTCGTCACCGACCAGCACGGTGCCGAGCCCGGGGACGACGCCCTTGGACTTCAGAGCCGCCACGCGGGCGGTCAGGTCGGACTTGATCGCGGCTGCGGTGGCCTTGCCATCGAGAATCTGGGCGCTCATGACCCCATCCTCGCGGATGGACCCGCCCGGGTTCCAATCAGACCCCGGCGGCCGGACGCGCCCGCGGCCCCCGGACCGCCCCGGCGCGGCCCCGAGGTTGCACTTGCACAACACATACGGATACCCGCTGGACAAGGGGACGAGCGGCCCACGACGATGATCGGCGCAGTGCCGCGGACAGCGGCGGGGGGCAGAACCGGTCTGTTGGGCAGAGTTCCTTCCGCGCCGGCCGCGTCGTCCCCAGCACTTCCAACGGAGGAACCCCGCCATGAGCTTCGGCGACCCGAACAATCCGTACGCGCAGGGTCAGCAGGGCGGCCAGCAGGGCCAGCCCGGCTACGGCTACCCGCAGCAGGCCCCCCAGGGCGTGCCGCCCCAGGGCCAGCAGCCCGGTTACGGCTACCCGCAGGCTCCGCCGGTGCAGCAGCAGTACGGCGGTTACCCGGGCGTGCCGCAGGAGATGCCGGGCGGTGTGAAGGCCGCCCGCGTCATGCTGTACGTCATCGCGGGCTTCCAGGTCATCGGCGCGATCCTCTTCGGGCTCACCGCCGTCACCATCAGCGCGGCCAAGAACGAGCCGTCGCTCAGGAACGACGTCCAGTTCCAGGACCTGGCGGACATGTCGTCCGGCGCGCTGTGGGGCGGCACCGTCCTGGTCCTGCTGTGGGGCGTGCTCGCGATCTTCCTCGCCGTGAAGTTCGGCAGCGGCGGCAACGGCATCCGCATCACCACCATCGTGTTCGGCGCGATCACCGCTCTGCTCGGCATCTACCCGTTCATCCTGGTCGGCCTGGTCCACACGGTCCTGGCCGTCCTGATCATCGTGTTCCTCGCCAAGTCCGACGGCGGACAGTGGTTCAACCGCCAGCGCGCGTAACGCGCGGGGCGCACCCGGACGGCGAAGGCCGCGATCCCCTGGGGGATTGCGGCCTTCCGTCGTTCCTCAGTGGAAGAAGTGGCGCGTGCCGGTGAAGTACATCGTCGCGCCCGCCTTCTTCGCGGCCTCGACGACCTGCTCGTCACGGACCGAACCGCCCGGCTGGACCACGGCCTTGACCCCGGCGTCCAGCAGGATCTCCAGCCCGTCCGGGAACGGGAAGAACGCGTCGGAGGCGGCGTACGCCCCCTGCGCGCGCTCCACGCCCGCACGTTCCACCGCGAGCTTCGCGGAGTCGACGCGGTTGACCTGCCCCATGCCGACGCCCACCGACGCGCCACCCTTGGCGAGCAGGATCGCGTTGGACTTCACGGCGCGGCAGGTGCGCCAGGCGAAGGCCAGCTCGGCGAGTTCGGCGTCGGAGAGCGCCTCGCCGGTGGCGAGCGTCCAGGTGGACGGGTCGTCGCCCTCGGCCTGGAGCCGGTCGGTGACCTGGAGCAGCGCGCCGCCGTCGATCGCCTTGACCTCGACGACGTCCGACGGGGCGTCGGGGCAGACCAGCACGCGGATGTTCTTCTTGCGGGCCAGCACCTCGACGGCGCCGTCCTCGTACCCCGGGGCGACGATGACCTCGGTGAAGATCTCCGCGACCTGCTCGGCCATCGCCACCGACACCGGTCGGTTGACGGCGATCACACCGCCGAAGGCGGACAGCGGGTCGCAGGCGTGCGCCTTGCGGTGCGCCTCGGCGACGTCCGCGCCGACGGCGATGCCGCACGGGTTGGCGTGCTTGATGATCGCGACACAGGGCTCGGTCTGGTCGTACGCGGCGCGCCGCGCGGCCTCAGTGTCCGTGAAGTTGTTGTACGACATCTCCTTGCCGTGCAGCTGCTCCGCCTCGGCGAGGCCGCCCGTGCCGGAGGTGTAGAGCGCCGCGGGCTGGTGCGGGTTCTCGCCGTACCGCAGGACGTTCTTGCGCTCGTACGCCGAACCGAGGAAGTCCGGGAAGCCGCTGTCGTCCGCGGCCGCGTAGTCGGCGGCGAACCAGGAGGCGACCGCCACGTCGTACGCCGCCGTGTGCTGGAAGGCCTCGGCCGCCAGACGCTTGCGGGCCGTCAGGTCGAATCCGCCGTCCTTGACCGCGTCGAGGACGTCGGCGTACCGCTCGGGGCTGGTGACGACCGCGACCGACGGGTGGTTCTTGGCGGCGGCGCGGACCATCGACGGGCCGCCGATGTCGATCTGCTCGACGCACTCGTCCGCACTCGCGCCGGAGGCGACGGTCTCCTTGAACGGGTAGAGGTTGACGACCACGAGGTCGAACGGCTCCACCCCCAGCTCCTCCAGCTGCGCGCGGTGCGCGTCGAGGCGCAGGTCGGCGAGGATGCCGGCGTGGACGCGCGGGTGCAGCGTCTTGACACGGCCGTCCAGGCACTCGGGGAAGCCGGTGAGCTCCTCGACCTTGGTGACCGGGACGCCGGCCGCGGCGATCCTCCCGGCGGTGGAGCCGGTGGAGACCAGGGTGACGCCCGCCTCGTGCAGGCCGCGGGCCAGCTCTTCGAGGCCCGTCTTGTCGTAGACGCTGACCAACGCGCGGCGCATGGGCCGCTTCGTACCTTCGGCGGTCACTGGATAACTACCTTTCGTCCCTCGATGTGATAGCCGTTACGGGCCAGGCGCCCCACGACATCGACGAGCAGCCGTCGCTCGACTTCCTTGATGCGCTCGTGAAGAGCGGCACCACCGTCTTCGTAGTCCTCGTCCCGGACCTCGACCACGCCCTGCGCGATGATCGGGCCGGTGTCGACGCCGTCGTCGACGAAGTGGACGGTGCATCCGGTGACCTTCGCGCCGTACGCGAGTGCGTCGCGCACGCCGTGGGCCCCGGGGAAACTGGGCAGCAGGGCGGGGTGGGTGTTCACGACCCGGCCGCCGAAGCGCGCGAGGAACTCCTTGCCCACGATCTTCATGAAGCCGGCCGACACCACCAGGTCGGGCTCGTACGCCGCCGTGGCCCCGGCCAGCGCCAGGTCCCACTCCTCGCGCGAGGAGAAGTCCTTCACGCGGCGGACGAAGGTCGGCACTCCGGCGCGCTCGGCGCGCTCCAGACCCGCGATCCCGTCCCGGTCGGCGCCGACGGCCACGATCCGCGCGCCGTACGCGGCGGGGTCGTCGCCGATGGCGTCGAGCAGGGCCTGGAGGTTCGTACCGGAGCCGGAGACCAGGACGACGATGCGGGCCGGCGCGCCGGGGGCACGGGGGGAAGCGGTCTGCGGAGGGGGCGGGGAGGCCACGGCGGGTCTCTTTCTCGCGGATGGTGCGGCTTGTGTGGTCGTACGAACGAATCGAGCCTCCCGATACGGGGAACTCTACGAAGACGCCAACCGTCGGCAACGATACCGGCACACCGAGCGGCCCCCACGGGACGGGTACGCGGCCGGGAGGTAGCGTCAGGGGACAGGAGTCCGTCCGCGGACGGCGACCATCCGTCTCCGGACGGGAACAGACGACACACAAGACCCTCTGTGCACCGGGTCTGAGGGGAAGACGTTCACCAGATGACGGACCGACGCCGCCGCGCGGCTCTCCGCCTCCCGCTGTCCGAGACGTACGCCGGACAGCGGGGTTCTCAGTTGCTGCTGCGGGAACGCCAGTCCTCGTCGACCCCGTCGCCGCAGGGGGACGACAATCCCTTCGCGCCGCCGCCCGAGGGGCGGCCCGACGAACCGTGGCGGCCGCGCGAGCCGGCGGACGGCGGTGGCCGGGGCGACGGGGACGAGTCCTCGCAGGGCGGCCGGTGGAGCCCCCGCCAGCCGGGCCACCAGGACGGTGGATGGGGCGGGCGCCAGGGCGGCCCCGAGGGGCCGGGCGGTCCGGGCGGCGGAAACAACACGGGGCTGCGGTGGGATCCCACGGACCCGGCGCAGCGCCGGGCGCGTTACGCGCTGCTCTCCGGCATGTGGGCGTTCTTCTTCGCCCTGTTCGACCTCCCCGAGGTCGCGCTGCTGCTGGGAGCGCTGGCGCTGTACTGGGGCATCAGCTCGCTGCGCGCGAAGCCGCGGCGGGGGCAGGGCGCGGCGGCGGACGCCGTCGCGCCGGCCGCACCCGCGGGGATGTCCGCGCCGACGGCCGGCAGCACGAAACCGCAGACGACGGCGGCGGTGAGCGGGCTGGTCACGGCGGCGCTCGCGCTCGTGATCGTGGCGACGACGTTCACGGTGCAGCTGGTCTACCGCGACTACTACACGTGTGTGCAGGACTCCCTGACCCAGTCCGCGCAGGTGTCCTGCAACGAACTGCTCCCGAAGTCCCTGCGTCCGGTCTTCGGCGTGAAGGAGTGACCCGGCCGGGCCGCCCCCTGCCCTACGGCGGCGGGGGCGCGGCGGGCGCCCCGTCCGCCGCGTCCCCGGGCGCCCCGTCCCCGGGCTCCTCCTCCGGCGCCGCCCCTCTCACCTCGAGCACGCCGTTGTCGTGCCAGTCCACGTCCGTACTGGCCGCGGGATCGCCGACGGGGAAGAAGTCGGCTTCGCCGTCGTACGGTCCGGCGACGTCGTCGGCAACGGATCCGGGCCCTTCCGGACGCCGCCACGGCGTCTCGTCCGCCCGCCGCCACCACCCGCGCTTCGCCGCACCGGTCTCCTCCTCCTCCACCGCGTCCGACGGCAGCGTCGTCGTACCGCCCCAGGCGCGGGGGGTGCGGTCACGCAGGCGCCACGCGCGCAGGGCGAGCGCGCCCGGGACCCCCAGCGCCACCGTCCACACCAGCGCCGCACCGCCCGTACGCCACCACACCGGCCCGAACTCCGACAGCGCCCCCGCGCCCAGCGGACCGCCCGCCGGCACCGCCAGGACCGCCATCGCCACCGCGCACCCCACGCCGGCCAGGGCGGCCGCGAGGGCCGTTTCGCGGGCGGTCCAGGCTTCCTCCCGTACGGCGAAGGGGGGCGCGGCCGTGCGTACCGTGCACCACGCGACCGCGGCCGCCGCCGCGACCGGCACGGCCAGCGTCGCCCAGGCGGCCGGCGTCGTTCCCGCACCGGCCGGAACCGCCGCGAGCAGCGGAAAGTGCGGCAGCGCCGGTGCCCCCGCCACACCCAGCGGCGTGACCGTCGCGCCCGCGCCGAGGGCGAATCCGGGACCGAGCCCGTACGCGGCGCCCCACACGGCCACGTTCGGCGCGAGCGCCAGCATCAGCAGTACGAGCGCGAACTGCCCGGACCACACCCCCGCCAGCCGCAGGAACGCCCCCTGCGCCGCCCCCGCGTGCCACACCAGTGACACCAGCGCGACCACCGCGCCGCCGCCCAGCAGCACCGCGGTCCCCGCCCCGGCGGCCCGCAGCGCGACCCGGAACCGGGAGCGCACCACGGCCTTTCGCACGCCCTCCGGCACCCAGTCCGGCAGCGGCCCGAGCGGGCGCCCGTTCGCCGTCCACACCCCGCCCGCCGCGCCCGCCGCCGCGACGACGGGCAGGTGCAGCACCGTGCTGAGCACCCCGGCGGGCAGCGGCCCGCCGTACGCGTACAGCAGCGCGACAGCCCCCACCACCGCATAACCACCCGCAACGCCCCACCACACCACCCATGCCGACGGTTGCGGCCGCCCGCCCCGGGGTTCCAGCGCGTCGCGCGCGGTCCGGTGCGCGAGCCATACCGGCACCACCGCGAGCAGCATCGGAGTCAGCCCCACGGGCGCGGGGACACCGGACAGCGTGTCGTACCGGACGAGCTCGGCCCCGTGGGCCAGCAGCCACAGCCCGGCGGCGACGCGCAGCGCCCCGCCGGGCCCGCTGTCGGGGTACGGAGAGCTGATCCACAGCACCGTCACCAGGACGGCGAGCGAACCCAGACCGAGCCCCGCGGCGACCGCTCCCCGCACGAAACAGGCGGCCTGCGCGGAGGAACGGCTGGGCACGGGCGGCAACCACGTACCGCGATGGGTCACTTGAGTCACCCGGCCATGCTGTCAACGACACGCGCTTAATGCGTGTAACACGTGATCGACTGCCGTGTCGCTCAATATACGTTTATGTACTTTTTCGCCTGGTGCAGCGCTGTGGGGGGATTCCGATGACGCAGCGCGCCGAATCCGCCCCCGCCACCCCGCTGCCCTCCGCCAAGGAACGGCGCAGGCTGCGCGAAGCGAAATCGCTGACCCAGGAGCAGGTGGCCGCCGCCCTGGGCGTCACCCGCGAGACGGTCGCCTCATGGGAGTCCGGCCGGAGGAACCCCAAGCGCGGCGCGCAGCGCGCGGCGTACGCCAAGCTGCTCGCCGGGGCG
This sequence comes from Streptomyces enissocaesilis, assembly GCF_039533765.1. Lineage (NCBI taxonomy): Bacteria > Bacillati > Actinomycetota > Actinomycetes > Kitasatosporales > Streptomycetaceae > Streptomyces > Streptomyces enissocaesilis. The sequence continues at coordinate 25,144 of NZ_BAAAUD010000046.1, forward strand.
CACGACCCCGAGGGCGCGCCCGGCGCCGAGGACGCGCCCGGCGCCGCCACGGAACCCGCGATGCCGGGAGGGGACGCGCCGGGGTGCTCCCCGCAGGGCGCCGAACGCGACCACCCCGAACAGACCGACGTACCCGAACGTCCGGCGCCCGAGGAGACGCCCCGGCACGGCACCGGCCCCGAAGCCCCCGCACCCGCGCCCGCATCCGCACCTGCACCCGCACCCGCACTGCCCCAGGAACCAGAACCGGAGCAGCCCCCCGCCCTCGCACCCGCACCCACTCCCACCCCCGCACCCACCCCCGCACCCAC